>NZ_CP115917.1:1965000-2265000 GCF_027941775.1 Tenacibaculum pacificus
TTCTTTTCACCTTTCCCTCACGGTACTAGTTCACTATCGGTCTTTCAGGAGTATTTAGCCTTACCGGATGGTCCCGGTGGATTCATACAGGATTACTCGTGTCCCGCACTACTCAGGGTACTGCTATATCTTCTTCGATTACCTATACTAGACTATCACTATCTTTGGTTTGTCTTTCCAGACAATTCTAGTTCTCTTAGATTCTAATGTCGCAGCCCTACAACCCCAACACTGCCGTAACAGTATTGGTTTGGGCTAATCCGCGTTCGCTCGCCACTACTAACGGAATCACTATTGTTTTCTCTTCCTCCGGTTACTTAGATGTTTCAGTTCACCGGGTTTGCCCCCTTGCGGGTGATATGTCTTCAACATACCGGGTTGCCCCATTCGGAAATCTACGGATTATAAGGTATGTGCCCCTCCCCGTAGCTTATCGCAGCTTATCGCGTCCTTCATCGCCTCTGAAAGCCTAGGCATCCGCCATACGCCCTTATTTAGCTTATTGTACTTTTTGCTCTAAACATAAATGTTTAGAACGAGCTCTTTATAATTATTTATTTTTATAAAAATATTGTTGTTAATCCGAAGATTAACTTCTCTATCTTGATTTCTTTACGATATCATTTACCAATATGTCAATGAACTTGTGGCGAGTCGCCACTGACAAGTATTTAAACTTTTTGTGAACAACTTTATGCCGTTGTGGAGAATATCGGAGTCGAACCGATGACCTCTTGCGTGCAAGGCAAGCGCTCTAGCCAACTGAGCTAATCCCCCATTTGAAATTCAGAATTATGAATTCAGAATTACGAATTTAGAACCCTCTAGTTTCCAGAATTTCCTTTCTAATAACTTGCTTTTTGTAGTCTCAGGCAGACTCGAACTGCCGACCTCTACATTATCAGTGTAGCGCTCTAACCAGCTGAGCTATGAGACTATAATAGCTTGTTATTAGTGTTTTTTAAAATTAACAGCAAAGAGTAAAATTTCCCTTTTGTAACTCACCATCTTTCTCTAGAAAGGAGGTGTTCCAGCCGCACCTTCCGGTACGGCTACCTTGTTACGACTTAGCCCTAGTTACCAGTTTTACCCTAGGTCGCTCCTTGCGGTAACGAACTTCAGGCACCCCCAGCTTCCATGGCTTGACGGGCGGTGTGTACAAGGCCCGGGAACGTATTCACCGGATCATGGCTGATATCCGATTACTAGCGATTCCAGCTTCACGGAGTCGAGTTGCAGACTCCGATCCGAACTGTGATATGGTTTATAGATTCGCTCCTGGTCGCCCAGTGGCTGCTCATTGTCCATACCATTGTAGCACGTGTGTAGCCCAGGACGTAAGGGCCGTGATGATTTGACGTCATCCCCACCTTCCTCACGGTTTGCACCGGCAGTCTCTCTAGAGTCCTCAGCTTAACCTGTTAGCAACTAAAAATAGGGGTTGCGCTCGTTATAGGACTTAACCTGACACCTCACGGCACGAGCTGACGACAACCATGCAGCACCTTGTGATCTGTCCGAAGAAAACTCTATCTCTAAAGCTGTCAGACCACATTTAAGCCCTGGTAAGGTTCCTCGCGTATCATCGAATTAAACCACGTGCTCCACCGCTTGTGCGGGCCCCCGTCAATTCCTTTGAGTTTCAGTCTTGCGACCGTACTCCCCAGGTGGGATACTTATCACTTTCGCTTAGTCACTGAACCGAAGTCCAACAACTAGTATCCATCGTTTACGGCGTGGACTACCAGGGTATCTAATCCTGTTCGCTCCCCACGCTTTCGTCCCTCAGCGTCAGTATATACGTAGTAGACTGCCTTCGCAATCGGTATTCTAAGTAATATCTATGCATTTCACCGCTACACTACTTATTCTATCTACTTCCATATAACTCAAGTCAATCAGTATCAAAGGCAGTTCCATCGTTGAGCGATGGGATTTCACCTCTGACTTAATTGACCGCCTGCGGACCCTTTAAACCCAATGATTCCGGATAACGCTCGGACCCTCCGTATTACCGCGGCTGCTGGCACGGAGTTAGCCGGTCCTTATTCTTACAGTACCGTCAAGGATCTACACGTAGATCGGTTTCTTCCTGTATAAAAGCAGTTTACAACCCATAGGGCAGTCATCCTGCACGCGGCATGGCTGGTTCAGAGTTGCCTCCATTGACCAATATTCCTCACTGCTGCCTCCCGTAGGAGTCTGGTCCGTGTCTCAGTACCAGTGTGGGGGATAATCCTCTCAGACCCCCTACCTATCGTTGCCATGGTAAGCCATTACCTTACCATCTAGCTAATAGGACGCATAGTCATCTTGTACCCATAAATGTTTAATGCAAAAGAGATGCCTCTTCTACACATTATGGAGTGTTAATCTTCATTTCTAAAGGCTATCCTCCTGTACAAGGCAGATTCTATACGCGTTACGCACCCGTTCGCCGGTCGTCAGCATAGCAAGCTACCTGTTACCCCTCGACTTGCATGTGTTAAGCCTGCCGCTAGCGTTCATCCTGAGCCAGGATCAAACTCTTCATTGTATATTTTAAATAATATTAATGAATAAGTTTCAAAAGAATTTGTTCTAAATTAATAGAACGTGGTTATTCTACTCTTATTTACGCTGTCAATTTCAATATTTTCAATGAACCTAGTTTTTTAAAAAAACCAGAGATAAGTTTTTACGCTTATCATTTTTTGTAGAAACGTTAGAATCGAACTAACTGACATATTATTGTCATTTCCAAATTTCTTTAATCGTTACGCTTTCTGAAAGCGGTTGCAAATATACATTCTTTTATTTGTTACAAACAAGCTAAACTTAACTTATTTTTTACATTTTATTAATGTGATACTTAACGATATTTTAATGAACCTTGTTAACTTTTAAACTTGCGTTTTTCCGTTAGCGGTTGCAAATTTACGCCCTTTTGTTGGAACAGCAAGCATGTTTTTTTATTTATTTTCAAAGTATTTTTTAATTAATTGTTTTTCAATACCTTAATTTAAATATTTTTTTGTTCTTTTTAATTATTTGAATTTAAAACAACTGTTTTATTCGGTTTACAGCTGGTTTATTTTTTTTTTGAAATCCTGATTTGCCGTAGTTCTTCGCTTTATGCGATGCTGAAATAAATTCAACATGACGGGAATCTTGTTTTTAAAAAACTCTAAATAATCAATAAAATAAGGAATTATAATAATTTTGTACGAATGCCTAGCCCCGATTGAAGCATTTGTTTGAGCTCTTTTTTGTTTTTCTTTTCGAAAAAACAAAAAAAGCGAGTGCGGAAAGCGGGAAATTGCTTCTGATAATTAATTTTTCAATAATTAACTAAAAAAAATCCTTATCAATTTATTGATAAGGATTTTTTAAAAAAGTCTACTATGGTAATAATATATTATAATACTCTTACGTCAACAGCGTTTAATCCTTTTTTCCCTTCTTGTAATTCGAATTCAACCTGGTCATTCTCACGAATTTCGTCGATTAATCCTGAAACATGTACAAAATGTTCTTTGTTTGATCCTTCTTCTGTAATAAATCCAAATCCTTTTGACTCATTGAAGAATTTTACGGTACCTCTATTCATAATAAAAAATTATATGTTATTTACTTTAGTGTAAACAACGTTTATTTAGACACAAATGTAACTCCATTTTTTTCAAATTCATTATAAACAGTTATTTTTTTTAATTAAGAAAATGTTACTAATTTGTTATCAGCTTTACAACTATTTTAAATAAAAAAATATGTAAAAACCTTAAAAAACGATTAATTTAAAGTTTGCTGTTTCAGTAAAAACTAGAACCCTGTTAACAAACTAGTTAATTTTACGGATTACCGTATAAAAAAAGATGAAATACTATGTTTTTTAAATAAAAAAAATTAGATTAGCAGAAATTTAACATTTAAATTAATTGAAATTACAGTATTTATATTAATAAGACTATCATTCGTTGGTTTAAATGTTAAATTTCTGCTTAAAACTAAATACTTTGCATAAAAGTACTATTTACTAATTAAAACACCTTTTTTTCTCTTTTTAACCTTTTAATAAAATTAAAAAATATCATTGAATTTAAAAAATTACTTATCAACTTTTACCTTAATCCTATTTGCTTTGACTGCTATCGGTCAAACAAAAACAAATGGATGCGGAACAAAATTGTCTGAAAAAGATGAAGCAAGATTTAGGCAGTCAATGGCTAAAATGAAGGCTCAAAAACAATTTGGCAAGAAAACTGCCTTAATAAATTATAAAATCCCTGTAGTATTCCATATATTAAATAATGGAGGTTCTGTAACAAGAAATCAAATGCAGTGTAGAATTAACGACGTAATGGAAGTTGTTAATAAAGATTTCCGTGGTGAATTCCCAGGATACAACACAACAGACCCAAGATTTGATGCTGTAAAAAGTAAAATGGATAATGTTGAATTTATTTTAGCTAAAGAAGATCCTGATGGAAACCTATTAGAGTTCCCTGGAATGAACTGGCAAGCAGATAGTGACCTTGTTAATGATGGTTATGATGCAAAAATTACAGGAGACCAATGGTGGTGGGGTAAAAATGGTAAATATTATTTACAAGTATTTATTGTAGCAGCTCCTAATGGTGCAGAACAAGGAAACTTTGCTTCTGGACATGCTTTTTTACCTGTACAAGAAGCATTTCCAAGAGTTGTATACAACTGGAGATATGTAGGTAGAGGTGATGCTTGTCCTGACAATCCTTCTGGTAGTAATAATGGTTTTGAAAAAGTAATGTCACATGAGTTTGGTCACTATTTTGGTTTAAAACACACTTTTAATGGTAGTGATAAAGATGCAGGAACTTGGACTGTTGATAATGACGGTATCGATGATACTCCTCCTACATTAGGTTCGGAAGGATGTACAAGAGATGTCCTGAATGTACCAGGAGTATATCCAAACTTAGAAAATCACATGGATTACAATACTTCTTGTCAAAACATGTTTACAGTAGATCAAGTTGCTGTAATGAACATGTGGTTAGAAGATACTAGTGTAGCTCCATACCCAAGAAGTGCGCTTTGGCAACCGAATAACTTAATAGCAACAGGTATAACTCCTCGTACTCCTACAGCTATATTTAAGAGTAATGAAACAGCTATTTGTAGTACTAAAAGTGTTATTTTTAAAGATATATCTACTGGTTTAACAGATTCTAGAATATGGACTTTTGAAGGAGGTACACCTGCTACATCTACAGATATAAACCCTACAGTTACTTACGCTAACCCAGGAAAATATAAAGTAACTCTACAAGTAACAAATACATCAGGAACAAATACAACTGAAGCATTAGATTATATTGATGTTGATCAATATACCACAACTGATAGTTCTGAAGATTTTTCTGGAACTTTCCCTGCTAAAGGGTGGTCTATTACAAATCCTGATGGAACATTAACTTGGGAAAAACGTACTGATGTTGGTAATGGAGATTCTTCACGTATTATAATGAATAATGCAGATAATGCTGTTACTGGTGAAGAAGATTATTTAAGATTACCTTTTTATGATTTCTCTAGTGCTACAAAAGCACAAATGTATTTTGATGTAGCTTACGTTAAGTTTGATGCTGACAGTCCTGATATGCTAAAAGTAGAAGTTTCTACAGATTGTGGAACAACTTGGAATGAAGTATATTCAAAAAGTCATTTAGAATTAGAAACTACTATATCTGCATTATCTCCAAACGATTGGATTCCTAATGAAGAATCACATTGGAGAAAAGAAATTATAGACTTAAGTGCTTATGACGGAACATCTAATTTAACTTTTAGATTTAAAAACATATCTGGATACGGAACTAGAGTTTGGATTGACAATGTTGCAATATCTTTAAAGAATAATATTGCTCCTGAAACTGCGTTTTACACAAAAACAAGAAATTCGTTATGTACAAGTGAACAAGTAGCATTTTTTGATACATCAAATGCAACTCCAACTTCTTGGTCTTGGTCATTTCCAGGAGGAATACCTGCTACTTCTACTGATCAAAATCCAGTTGTTGACTATAATGGACCAGGTTCATATGATGTAACTTTAACAGCTACAAACATCTATGGAAGTACTACTGTTAGTAAAACAGCTTTTGTAGTTTTAAAAACACCTCAATCACAATCATTTACTGAAGATTTCTCAGGAGTATTTCCTCCTACAGATTGGACAATTAATAACTTTGATGGTGGTTTAGAGTTTGAACAAGCTAATGCAGGAAATGGAGATAATTTTTGTATGATTATGAATAATGCAGATAATTCGACCGTAGGTGAATTAGATGAGATAATGTTACCTTCTTTAGATTTATCTGTTGGTGCTACTGATTTTTACTTTGATGTTGCATACACTAAATATGATGACGCAAGTCCTGATAAATTAAAAGTATTAGTTTCAAAAGATTGTGGTACAACTTGGGCTACTTTATATGAAAAAACACATACTGTATTAGAAACTGTAGAAGTTTTAGATGATCCTTTAACAGTAGATAATAACGAGGCTAATGATTGGATTCCTACTTTACCAGAACACTGGAGAAAAGAAAGAGTTATACTTACTGATTATCAAGGAGAACCTAATGTATTGGTTAAATTTGTTAATGAATCAGGTTACGGTACACGTATTTGGATTGATAACGTAACTATAACAACAGACAGTCAAGAGACTCCTACTTCAAATTTTGAAAAACAAAATACAGGTGTTTGTTTAGGAAGTACAATTCAATTTACAGATACATCTACAGGAATACCTACATCTTGGGACTGGAGTTTTGAAGGCGGAATCCCTGAAACTTCAACAGGTCAAAACCCAACAATTACTTACAACCAAGCTGGTGTTTATCAAGTAACATTAACAGCTACTAATGGATTTGGTACAGGAACTACTACGACAAAAACAGGATTTATTACTGTAAAAGGAAGTAATTCTTTACCATATATTGAAGATTTTGAAGGTGCATTCCCTATTGCTGATTGGGAAATTATAAACCCTGATAATGATGAAATTCTTTGGGAAAAAAGAAGTGATGCTGGTAATGGAGATTCTTCTTGTTTAGTAATAAACAATGCAGATAGTCCTACTGATAAAGTAGATGAATTGATATTAAAACCATTTGATTTTTCAGTTACTGGAGATAAAAAAATGGAATTTGATATTGCATACACTAAATATAATAGATCAGATGACCCTACTCTTATTAGCCCTGATAACTTAATTATTTTAATTTCAACAAATTGTGGTGCTACATGGACTGAAGCATATAACAAAGATCAAAACGAATTACAAACTGTTGAAGTTTTAGACGATCCTACAACCCCAGAAATAACAGAACCAAATAACTGGATTCCTACATTACCAGAACACTGGAGAAAAGAGAATATCGACTTAACTGCATACGATGGTGAATCTAATGTATTAGTAAAGTTTAAAAATATCTCAGGGTACGGAACTAGAATATGGATTGATAACTTAGCAATAACTTCAACTCCTGATGCTGAAAGTATTACTTGGACTGGAACTACCGATAACGACTGGAATACAGCTAGTAACTGGAATACAAGTACAGTACCAACAGCTACAAGTATTATTACAATTCCTGCTGGTTTAACAAATTACCCTACTGCTAGTTCAGCAGTAACGTTTAATTCGTTAACTATTAATTCTGGTGCTTCTTTTATACCTCAAAGTACTGTAACAGGTCCTGTTACTTATAAAAGAAATATTCCTGACACAAACTGGCACTTAATTGCAGCTCCTATTTCTGGAGGAACATATGAAGATATCATTGCTAATCATCCTTTTGCTACAGGATCTGATACTAATATAGGAATTGGAGAGTATTCAAATGTTACTGGTGCTCCTTGGATGTATGCACAATTAACTAAAACAGGTGCATTACCTTCAGGGCTTGGATTATCAATTAAATTATCAGCTTCTGATGAGCTTTCTATTACAGGAACAGCAAATACAGCAAATATTGATTATCCAATTACTACAGGAACAAGAACTAATTTGAATTTAATTGGTAACCCGTTTACTGCGTATGTAGATGCAGGTAATTTCTTAACAACAAACACTAGTTTACTTTCTGAAGAAACTATTTGGTTATGGAATGGAGCAGAATATGTAACATATAATGCTACAAGCTCTATCGAAATTGCACCAGGACAAGCATTTTTTGTTGATGCAAATTCTAATGCTGATGTTACTTTTGCTACATCAAACCAAAGTCATCAATCAGATACTTTTATGAGAGCAGCTCCTAAAACATCTTTTGAATTATTCGTAGAAAACGAAACTAGTAAAAAATCAACAAAAGTTTTTTATATTGCTGATAAAACTACTGGTTTTGATAACGGATACGATTCTAAAGGATTTACAGACAGTAAAGCTAGTTTAGAAGTATTTACAGAATTAATTACTGATAATAAAGGTAATAAGTTAGCAATACAATCGTTACCAAACTCTGATTTAGAAACAATGGTTGTTCCTGTTGGAGTAACTGCTGAAGCTGGTAAACAAATTACATTCTCTGTAAATACTCAAAATTTCCCTTCGGATATTAAAGTATATTTAGAAGACAGAGTTTCTAATACATTTACTGATATTTCTGAAACAAATCATAAAGTTGTTTTAGAAAATGCAGCTAAAGGTACTGGGCAGTTTTATATTCATACTACTTCTCAAAACTTAAACGATGCTCCTGTTCAAGAAGATTTACAAAATGTAAGCATTTATAAATCTGAAAAGAATAGCATTACAATTAGCGGTTTACAAACTGATAATGCATCATTAAATGTATTTTCTATATTAGGTAAAAAAGTATTTACAACACAGTTTAAATCAAATGGAGTTAGTGTAATTACACTACCTAAAACATCAGAAGGAATTTATATTATTCAATTAAGTTCTAGTTTAGGTAAAATCACTAAGAAAGTTATTTTAAACTAAAACACAGCACCGTTGAAAAAACAAACTAAAAATAATAGTGAAGACATCTCTAGAAAAGATGCTTTAAAAAAAATAGGGAATTACGGAAAGTATGCTACTTTAACAGCATTAGGTACTTATTTAATTCTTAACCCTCAAAAGGCACAAGCTCAAAGTCCAGGACCTGAAGAGCCAGGTACCCTATTTTAATTAACGACTATTTAAAAAACAAAAAACTCTCAACTTAAATGTTGAGAGTTTTTTAATTAAAAAAATATATTTTTTTTGATTAATTAAAATCAGTGTTCATTTTTAAATAATCTAAAAATTCACGTTTTGTATTTTTCTCTTTAAATTTACCACCAAATTCAGCAGTAACTGTTGAGCTTTCAATATCTTTTATTCCTCTTGAATTTACACATAAATGCTTTGCATCAATAACACAAGCTACATCTTCAGTTCCTAAAGCTTCTTGCATTGCTTGTACTATTTGCATCGTTAAACGCTCTTGTACTTGTGGTCTTTTAGAAAAATATTCGACAAGACGATTCATTTTAGACAAACCAATAACTCTTCCTCCTGAAATATAAGCTACATGTGCACGTCCTATAATAGGCAATAAATGATGCTCGCAAGTAGAATACACAACGATATTCTTTTCGACCAACATTTCGCCATAATTATAATTATTTTCGAAAGTTGACGCTTTTGGCATATTTGCAGGATTCAATCCCATAAAAATTTCGTTAACAAATGATTTAGCAACACGTTTTGGTGTTCCTTGCATACTATCATCTGTTAAATCCATACCTAACGTTTCAAGAATATCTTTAACGCTTTCTTGAATTTTAGCTATTTTTTCTTCATCAGATAAATCAAAAGCATCATCTCTTAAAGGATTTTTTGCCGAGGTACCTACATGATTATCACCTATATCATCTATTCTTTCTTCATTTATTTTATTGCTGTTCACTTCAGACATTTCTTTCTTTTATTAGGGCGCAAATTTACAACATTGTAATTAATTTACTGTATTATTTTTTTCAATTCATCTAAAGAACAAGTAGTTTGCTCTCCATTTATCATATTTTTTAAGACAAACACCTCGTTCTCAACATCAGTAACAACAAACTCTATGCCTCTGCTACCAACATATTTCCATTGTTTCTTTTCTTGTTTATTACTCACGGCAACATCAGGATATAATTCTGATTTTATATTATTTTCTCTTAAGTTTTTAATCGCTTTTATTTTTGATAAATTCTGAGCTTCATTAAAATTTAAAAATAATACTCTTGGTTTTGGTAATTCAACTGCTTCAAACAAGTTTAATTCTTCCATAACTAAGTAAATTCTATCTAATCCGAAAGAAATTCCTACTCCTGAAACATCTTTTAATCCGAAGATTCCAGTTAAATCGTCGTAACGACCTCCACCACCGATAGAACCCATTTTCACTTCTTTTGGTGCAGAAACTTCATAAATTGCACCTGTATAATAATTTAATCCACGTGCTAAAGTTACATCTAACTCTAAACTTGCTGATGATAAACCAATTGCTTCAATCATATCAACAACGGTACGTAATTCTTGCACACCTGCTAAACCTTCTTCAGAGGCTTGTAACATGTTATCTAATGAAATTAATTTATCTTGATTACTTCCTGAAAAACTAAATAACGGTGCTACTTTTTCAATAGCATCTTCTGAAATTCCTTTTTCAAGCATTTCTTTTACAACACCGTCTTTTCCTATTTTATCTAATTTATCTAACGCTACTGTAAAATCGATTAATTTATCTTTTGCACCAATAACTTCAGCAATTCCAGATAATATTTTACGATTATTTATTTTGATAGTCGCACCGTTTAAGCCTAATTTACTAAAAACAGTATCATATAATTGAATAAATTCAACTTCTTGTAATAAAGATTTACTTCCTACAACATCGGCATCACATTGATAAAATTCTCTGAAACGACCTTTTTGCGGACGGTCAGCTCTCCAAACAGGTTGGATTTGATATCTTTTAAAAGGAAAAGTAATATCATTTTGATGCTGTACCACGTAACGTGCAAACGGTACGGTTAAATCGTAACGTAAAGCTTTTTCTGAAATTTGAGCAGTATTTGATTTTGAATCTAAAATTTTAAGTGCTACTAGATACTCTTTTAAAACCTCATTTAATAAATTTATTTTAAAATTTTGAGATTTATTAAAACTATTAGTAAATTCATCTTTAACACTATAATCTTTAAAATATGTTGAAATTTCTTCTGTTTTATTATTAAAAACATCTAATAAAACATTTTTAGTTGAATCATTTATTCCTCCATAATTATTAACATAATCTATAACTCCATATTCTACTGAATCAATTTTAGTTCCATTATCAATAAGTTTTTCAAATACATTGAATACATTATGAAAAATATGAGTTATTTCACCTTGATTAGATACTTTCTTCCTTATATCTTTAAAATAATCTCCAGAATTTAAAATTTTAAAGATTAATCTATCTCCTTCTTCACCATATTTACCCATTAAGGTTGATGAATTTTCAAAACTTGGTGTTTCAATAGGTTGAAATCCGAAGTTTTCGAACGAATGTTTTATGGTATTAAATATATAATTTCTTTTTGCAACTTCTGTTGACGAAAAATCTCTTGTTCCTTTTGGAATTGATGGTTTCATAATTAATGATAAAATATAATTGATTATTTATGAGTTTTACTTTTGATTGGATTTCATTTTTGATAAATAATTCAAAAACCCAATTAGCAGGCAAATATCTGAATTTATAGCTAGATTACGAAGTTTTATTGATACGTTTTAATCGATAAATAGAAGCATTTAATTCAAAACCTAATAATAAAATGATAGCATTTATCCACACAAATAACATCAGAATTAATAAAGCTCCTATCGAACCGTATAACTGGTTATATGTTGAAAACTTTACTACATAAATTCCGAAAGCATAAAATGAAAGAAGCGATAAGACAGTTGTTAATATTGCACCTGGCGAAAAGAATTTAATTTCCTTACCTTGAGTAGTACCAAAACGAAATAATAAGGAAACAATCGTAAAAATCATGATTAAAAAGAACAAGCCTCTCCCCCAATAAAATAAATCTAAATCATCAGGATGAAACCAACCTTTTTGGTCTATTCTAGCTAAAGCAACTTGATATAAAATAATTAATACAACCGTTATAATCAAGAAAAATGACATCAATAATGAAACTCCTAATGAAATAAAATATGCTTTAAAAACACTTCTCATTTCTTTTACATGATATGAATATTCAAATCCGCCAAAAATAGCATTTACACCATTTGTCATTAAAAAAATAGAAGCCAAAAAACCGAAAGATAATAAACCTCCATATTGATTATTTATAATATCTTTTAGCACCATATCTACGGCATCAAAAGTTTTAGGCGGTAACATTTCTTGAATTAATCCGAAGAGATTTTCTTGAAAACCATCAATAGGAATATACGGTATCAATGATAATATAAAAAGCATAAACGGAAAAACAGCCATAAAAAAACTAAAAGCAATTCCTCCAGCTCTTGTTGTTAATGCACCTTTTACAATACCGATGACGTACATTTCAAACAAATCATACAAAGACATTCCTTGTAATCCTGGAATTTTAATGTTCTTAAAAAAAACAACCAATAAATTAATTATAGGTATTTTATTTAATTTACTTTCTATTGATTTTGTCATTAGTATAGCTACATTTTTTTAACAAAGATACAATCGTTTTAATATGTAAAAACGTAAAGGAAGTTATAAATTTAAAGATTAAAAATTACACTAAAAAATCATAATAAAATAGCTACTAAACCTCAACAAAAATATTGTATTTATGTAATAAGCCGATTACATTTTCTTTTGAAAATTTTGCTCCTTTTAGCTTATTATTTTCAGGATTTATTGAGAAATTAAAAGCCGTTTTAAAATCTGATTTTTCTAAGATTGTATCCTCAAATATGGCTTTTTTTAAATCGCAAGTATCAAAAATTGCATTAGTAAGAGTTGCTTCTGTAAAATCAACTTCTTCTAAATTACAGTTTACAAATAATGTTTTTGGTATTTTTAGTTGATAAAAAGATGAAAAAGTCAATTGACAATCAGTAAAACGAAATTGTAATAAAAACGGATTACATTCATTAAATTTAACACCTATCATTTTACATTTTATAAAAGAGACTTCTTTAAAAGCGGTGTTTGTTACAATAGTATTACTAAAATTGCAATCGATAAATTCACATTCTAAAAACTGAATATTCGAAAGATGAGTATTTTCAAAATTACAATTCGAAAAAGTACAACTATCATACTCCCCTTTTTTAATTTTTGTTTTTGAAAAATCAATTTTCGAAAATGTTTCACTGTCAAAAAAATCATCCATAATAAAAAAAGTAAAAAATAAGATGCTGTGTTTATAGTAAATAATAAACACAGCATCTTTATATAAATTAAAATTATTTTAAACCTCTTGCTTTTAACATTGGTGTAGCTTCAGGATTTCTTCCTGCAAAATCTTTATACATTTTTGCATAATCCATTGTATTTCCTTTTGATAAAACTTGCTCACGGAATTTTTGTCCGTTTTCACGTGTTAACAATCCATTGTCTTTAAACCAAGCATACGCATCATGACTTAACATTTCTGTCCATAAATACGAATAATATCCTGCTCCGTATCCTCCACTAAAAATATGCGCAAAATAAGTAGAACGATATCTTGGTGGTACCTCAGCAATTTTTAATTTCATTTGCTTTAAAGCTTCTTCTTCAAACTTAGCTACATCTTCAATATTATTATCAACAGAAACTGTATGCCACTTCATATCTAAACTAGACGATGCTAAATTTTCAATCATAGAATATCCTTGATTAAAAGTTCCAGCATCTTTAATTTTTTTCAATAACTCAGCAGGAATTACTTTTCCTGTTTTATAATGCACCGCATAATTATTTAAAATGGCTGGATGTGTTGACCAGTTTTCGTTAAATTGAGATGGAAATTCTACAAAATCTCTAGAAGTACTTGTTCCTGAAATAGAAGCATATTTTTGATTTCCAAATAATCCGTGTAATGCGTGTCCAAATTAAGTGAAACATTGTTTCAACCTCATCAAAACTAATTAAAG
This sequence comes from Tenacibaculum pacificus, assembly GCF_027941775.1. Lineage (NCBI taxonomy): Bacteria > Pseudomonadati > Bacteroidota > Flavobacteriia > Flavobacteriales > Flavobacteriaceae > Tenacibaculum > Tenacibaculum pacificus. Next base: position 1,979,129 of record NZ_CP115917.1, read on the forward strand.
CAGGTTCTCCTTTGGCAGGTTTTGGTGAATTACATACATTATAAATTACAGGTTTTTGATTACGTAACTTAGATTGTTTTACAAAAGCACTCATCCAAGCACCGCCACGCTTACTATCTCTGGCAAAGAAATCACCATAAAATAAACCTAACTTGCTTCCATCTTCTTCAAAAACTTCGTAAACAACTACATCTTCATGATAAACTGGTAAATCTGTACGTTTTTTAAAAGTGATTCCGTATAATTTTGTAGCAGCATAAAACACTCCTTTCTCTAATACGTTTGTTAATTCAAAATACGGTTTTACCTCATCTTCATTTAAATTATATTTTGATTTACGCACTTTTTCTGCATAATGATTCCAATCACAAGCGGCTAAAGCTACATCTTTAACCTCTTTATTCATTTCAGCTTGAATCTCTTTTGTTTCTGAAGCTACTTTTTTTAATGATTCAGGAATTAAACCTTCAAACATTTCAAAAACTTTAGCAGGTGTTCCTGCCATAGTACCTTGTAAACTCCAGCTTGCATAATTATCAAAACCTAAAACCTGAGCTTTTTTAGCTCTTAAAGAAACCATTTTTTGTACTAACTCACTTGTATCATACATTCCTGTATCTGACCTATGAATAGATTTCTCATATAACTCCTTACGAATTTCTCTATTTTCTAAAGATTGTAAAGAAGGTTGTTGCGTAGTATTTATTAATTGAATTTCATATGTACCGTCTTTTTCTAAGGATGTTATTTTATCCTCAGAAAATCCTTTTAGTTTTGTAGCATCAGTAACAACAACACCACCTTTTTTACTTGCATCTAATAGCTTTTTACCAAAATCGTTAGATAATGTAGCTATTTCAGAATTTATCTCTTTTAACGCTACTTTTTTATCTTCGGATAAATTAGCTCCTGCTTTTACAAAATTCTTATAATACTCTTTTACTAAATGATTACTTTCAGCATCTAAATTAGCAGTTTCTAAACCTTCATATACTATTTTAATTTTAGCAAACAATTGCGTGTTTAATAAAATCTCATCGTTATGTTTAGAAAACTTTGGAGCTAATTCTTTTTGAATACTTTTGATAGTATCATTTGTATTTGCTTCTGTTAATGCATAAAAAACAGCTGTAACATTGTCTAATGTTTTACTACTTTCTTCTAATGATAAAATAGTATTTTTAAACGTAGGAATTTCTTTAGTATTTATTATTGCTTGAATTGCTTCATTTTGCAATTTCATACCTTCTAAAATAGCGGGCATAAAATGCTCATTTTTAATTTTCAAAAAATCTGGCGTACCATAATCTAACGTACTCTTAAACATTAAAGGATTATTTGCCATAAGCGTTGTATTTTCTATCTTAATTTCTTTTTTAGTATTTTTAGTTTCGTTTGTAGTACAAGATATTGCTAATGCTAATGTTGTTGCTACAATTATATGTTTTTTCACGTTACTAGAAATTAAATTAATCTACTGCTTTTAAACTTAAATCTAAATTATAAACTGAATGTGTTAAAGCTCCTGATGAAATATAATCTACACCACACTCTGCATACTTACGAATTGTTTCATCTGTAATTCCTCCTGATGATTCTGTTAAGCAATTATCACCTATTAAAGCTACAGCCTTACGAGTATCTTCATAATTAAAATTATCTATTAAAATTCTGTAAACACCTTCGTTTGATAAAATCTCTTTGATTTCTTCTAAACTACGTGCTTCTACTATAATTTTGATATCAAGTTTTTTATCTTCTAAGTACTTTTTAGTTTTTGTAATTGCTTGTGTAATTCCACCAGCAAAATCGATATGATTATCTTTAATCATTACCATATCATACAAAGCAAATCTGTGATTTTCTCCTCCACCAATTTTAACTGCCCATTTTTCAATAGCTCTAATACCTGGAGTAGTTTTACGAGTATCTAATACTTTTGTTTTTGTCCCTCCTAATAAGTTAGCAAAAAACTTAGTTTTTGTAGCTATTGCACTCATACGTTGCATTGCATTTAAAACTACACGTTCAGCCATTAATATAGATTGAGATTTACCTGTTACATAAAAAACGATATCTCCATACTTTACCTCATCACCATCATTTATAAAGGTTTCTACTTGCATATTGGCATCAACATAGTTAAAAACCATTTTAGCAAATTCAACTCCAGCAATAACTCCTTCATCTTTTACTAATAATTTTGCTTTACCAATAGCATCCGAAGGAATACAAGATAATGAAGTATGGTCACCATCTCCAATATCTTCTCTAATAGCATTTGTAATTATTAGGTCTAGTTCTTTGTTAAATTGTTCTTTTGATATCATGATTTCTATTTATTCTGATGTAAAAATAGTGTTTTCATCAATAATTAAATAACACAACATTAAAAATCATGTCCGAAATAAAATATTGTTAAAGCAACTAATCGTTTAGCCTTTGAAATATTATTATTCATAGCATTACGATAGGCTATATCCATTAAAAACTGAACCATTTTATTATTTGGATGTTTTTTTCTTAATTTATAAATATAATATGGAACTCGTAAATCTTCTTTTAAAAAAGTAGTTTCTGTGTATTCTTGTAATAATTCTAAATGTTGAAATCCAAATTCAAGAGTTGGTTCTATTTGAGTCCCTTCTCCAAAATCATTCCAAGTAGCAATTTGAATAAAGTCTATAGGATGCTTTAATGATTCATCAAAAGACTCTCTAAAAGTTTCTAACCCATTATCTGTTAACGTCCAACTATCTTCTAAAGGAGACTTCCATCCACCCTCAACATAAAAATCATTAAATCGAGGATACGAAATACCTCCTACAATATTTTGGCTATAATCAATTACATTATTATAATAGCCTGATAATGTTTGAAGATGTTCTTTATCAATCCAAGCATATTCACCAGAAGAATTACCTTCTCCTAATATATTACTAGCTCCCCATAATGTTAATGCATTTACATTATTTTCTAGAGAATTAAATATTAAATTCCAATCATAAGAATCATTTATATAACTAGGTCCAAAAACCATTAACAAAGGTGCTCTATTTATATGAATATAATTATTATTAAACATATATTTTTGCTCAATATATTTAATATCCTCTTGAGCTTGATTAAGTTGTACATCAGTTAATCTTCTTGATTGCTCTCTAATTACTCTATCTTCATACATTATCGCAAAACTTAAAGTAGTTTTTTCTAACTCACCTATAAAGCTTTCTGTATTTTGTTTTATACTTTCAAAATCTAACACATCTCTTTTACCATACCAATCAAAAATAACACCATCTACACCTGATAATTTGATTAATAATAAATGATATTGTTGTAAGTCTTTATCATTTGTAGAATACGGACCTATTAACGGATAATAATGTGAGGCGATTTCTCTTTTACCGTCTGAATCAGTTAAATTAGGATTTTTATTTGTCATTGTCCAATGTTGTCCCCAAACACCATCTGTTTCTTCAGATTCAAACCAAGGCATATAATGTACATAAATTCCTTTGCCTGTTTGTTGTTCAATTACCTGAGTATTAAAAAACTTATTTTGTACCTTATTTTTTTCCTGTGCTACAATATCTTCTAAATCATAATTTTCAGCTCCATTTATCCAACTATCATATAATTTTTCTACTTCTTCCAATTCTGTTAATTCTTTAACATGTATTTCTTCAATATTGTTTTCAGAACAAGAAATAATTGTAATTATCACAAAAAAACACAGTGCATTTTTTATCTTTTTCATAGTCAAATATTTAGTTAGAAACACTTTATCCCACCTAAATATATTTAAAAATTACGAGAACTGCTTGTATTATTTAATATATTTTTGTGTTTTCAAATATTTTAAGATGAAAATAAAACTACTTACCATAGGTAAAACGGATAATAAAAACCTTATTAACTTAATAGAAGAATATCAAAATAGATTAAAACATTATATAAAATTTGAGTTAGAAATTATTCCTGATATTAAAAATGTAAAAAACCTTAGTGAAGCACAACAAAAGGAAAAAGAAGGCGAACTTATTTTAGCCAAATTACAACCTACCGACCAATTAGTTTTATTAGATGATAAAGGAAAAGACTTTACATCTATTGAGTTTTCTAAGTATTTACAAAAAAAAATGAATTCAGGTATTAAACAATTAGTATTAGTTATTGGAGGTCCTTATGGTTTTTCTGATGCCGTTTACAAGAAAGCTAATGGAAAAATATCCTTATCAAAAATGACTTTTTCTCACCAAATGATACGCCTATTTATTGTTGAACAAATTTATAGAGGATTTACTATTTTACGTAATGAACCTTATCATCATGAGTAAATTGTAATATTATATTTATCAACACTTTAGTCTCTTTTTCTCCTAGGGTGAAGAACACTTATTAATTATATATATTTTAACATTCTTCAAATGTTTTTACAATTTTAAAATTGTATTTTTGTTGCCCCCAAAAAACAAGAATTCAACACAATAAAAACCTCATTATGAATACCTTAAAATTTATATTAACAACTGTTTTTTTGACATTTATTATACAGCAAGCACCTGCTCAAAACGAAATTAAAACTTTAAAAAAACAAATAAAGATTCAAAAAAATAAAATTAGTGCTAACGAAGAAGTTTTAATGAGCGGTATTAAAGCTTTAAAACGTGTAAAAGCAAATTTAGACAACTTTAAAGAAAGTAAAAAAGCTACTAAAGAATCAATTACAAGAAAAGAAAAAATTGTTGATAATATACAATTAAAACTAACAAAACTTAATTCTCAAATTGAAAATCAAAAAAGAGAGTTAGTTTCAATTAAAAGAAAATTAGCAAGAAAAAAGAGTAAAGAAGATAATAAAATTGAAAAAAAGGTTAAAAAGACTACAATTACTAAACCTATTCAAAATACAGATAATACATTAAGTGAATTAGCTTTACGTAAACAAGAATTAGAAAACGCACATAGAAAACTAGAAGAAATACGTAAAGCTAAAGAAATTGCTTATTTAAAAGAACAAGAGCTATTACATTTAGAAGCTGAAAAATTAAAACAAATAGAAAACGAAATTAAAGCTGAAGAAAAATCTATAGTTAAAGAAAAAAGTACTTTAATTAGCGATTATGAAGATGATATCAGTATTAATCAAGAAATTTTAAGTAGCGGTAAAGAAGGTTTAGCAAGAATGAAAACCAAATTAGAAAACGCAAAATTAGACCCTACAACATCTAAAGAAAGTATTACTCGTAAAGAAGCTATTATTATTAAAATTGAAGAACGTTTAAATAAAATACAAGCTGAAATAGATACAAAACAACTAGAGTTAAATAAGTTAAAAGGATAAATTTCTTTTATTACTCTTATCAAAAAACGAAATATAGATACTACTATATTTCGTTTTTTTTGATATTTTTTTTAGTTATTATAAAAGGAATACACACACAAATTTCCTTTATTAACAATACATACAGGATTTTATCCTTTTGATAAAAAGGAAAATAGTAATTACAAAGATGATAAAAAATGATACATTTGTTATCACAAAAAATAATGACAAATGAAACTTGTTTTTGCCACAAATAACTTAAATAAATTAGCAGAAGTTCAAAAAATACTTCCAAATAGTATTGAGCTACTTTCTTTAAAAGATATTAATTGTTTTGATGATATTGAAGAAACAGCAACTACTTTAGAAGGAAATGCTAAAATAAAAGCAAATCATATTACCGAAAAATTTCAATTGAATTGTTTTGCTGATGATACAGGGCTAGAAGTTGAAAGCTTAAATAACCAACCAGGTGTTTACTCGGCTCGTTATGCGGGAGAACCTAGTAATTCTGAAAACAACGTGAAAAAATTGTTAACTGAATTAAATGGAAATGAAAACAGAAAAGCTCAATTTAGAACTTCTATTTGCTTAAATTTAAACGGAAAACAATTTTTATTTGATGGTATTTGTAAAGGTGATATTTTAACCGAAAAACAAGGAAAAAAAGGCTTTGGATACGATCCTATTTTTCAACCTGAAGGATATAATAAATCGTTTGCACAAATGACATCCGAAGAAAAAAATTTAATTAGTCACCGTGGATTAGCGATACAAAAGTTAGTTGAATTTTTAAAATCAATCGACTAATTGAATGCTTCAAAAAAATACACCAATCACTTTATTTTTCTATTTGTTTTACTAGTTCTTTTTTTCTTTATAAATATAAGTTTAGGTTCGGTATCAATTCCTTTTGAAGATATTTTTAAGTCATTAACAGGTGATGTTGCCTCTAAAGATAGTTGGCAAACCATTATTTTAAATTTCCGATTACCAAAAGCAATAACCGCTATTATGGTAGGCTCTGGCTTAGCTATTTGCGGATTATTAATGCAAACTTTGTTTCGAAACCCGCTAGCAGGTCCTTTTGTATTAGGAATTTCTTCTGGTGCAAGTTTGGGTGTAGCCTTACTTATTTTAGGCTCTGGTTTATTTGGTGGAGCTTTAGTTGCTATAACGGTTTCTAATTGGGCAATGGCTATCGGAGCAAGTCTTGGTTCTTTTTTGGTTTTATCCGCAGTAATTATAGCTGCTAATAAAGTCAGAAATACGATGTCTATTTTAGTTATCGGATTAATGTTTGGTTCGTTAACTTCGGCAATAATTAGCGTGTTAGCATATTTTAGCGAAGCAGCACAAATTCAACAATACTTATTTTGGAGTTTTGGTAGTTTAGGAAATTTATCTTGGAGCGAAATCGCTGTTTTTGGAAGTATCTATTCTATCGGAATTATCGGTACTTTTAGCGTTATAAAACCTTTAAATAGTTTTTTATTAGGCGAAAATTATGCAAAAAGTTTAGGAATAAATATCAAAAGAAGTCGGAATATTATTTTGTTAATCACAAGTTTACTAACGGGAGTAATTACAGCATTTTCAGGACCTATTGCCTTTATCGGAATTGCGATACCTCATATTGCTAAAATGATTTTTACAACCTCTAATCATAAAATTTTATTACCCGCATGTGCTATTATTGGTGCTATCGCTTTATTAATTTGCGATGCCATTGCACAATTACCTACCATTGAATTTACTTTACCAATTAATGCGATAACCTCTTTATTTGGTGCGCCTGTTGTAATTTGGTTATTAGTACGAAAAAAGAAAATATACGTGTAAATTTGGAAAACTCTAAAATAAATACTGTCCTTAAAATTGAAAATCTTTCTATAGGATATCAATCAAAAAAACAACAAACTGTTATTGCTTCGGATATTAATTTATCTATTCAAAAAGGAAAATTTGTCGCACTTTTAGGAAAAAACGGAATTGGTAAATCAACTTTATTACGTACACTTTCTAAAGTACAAGAGCCGTTAAGCGGAACTATTAAAATTAATCAAAAAAACAGTACAGAATATTCGTATCAAGAATTAGCAACCACATTAAGTTTGGTATTAACCGAACGCTTGCCACAAAGTCAATTAACGGTTTTTGAATTAATCGCCTTAGGTCGCCAACCTTACACAAATTGGATTGATAAATTATCAGAAAAAGATATTAAAAAAATTCTTTGGGCTATTGAACAAACGGATATCGGACATTTAAAAGATAAACGTTTTTACGAGTTAAGCGATGGGCAATTACAACGTGTACTTATTGCTCGGGCATTGGCTCAGGATACTGAAATTATTATTTTAGACGAACCAACTGCGCATTTAGATATTCATCATACTTTTAAAGTGTTTTCTTTATTAAAACAGTTAGTTAAAAAAACGGGTAAAACAATTATTATTTCTACACACGAAGTAAATCTGGCTATTCAACTTGCCGATGAATTTATTTTATTATCTGAAAATCAACTTTATAACGGAACAGTTAAAGAGCTAATTCATCAAAATGCTTTTGAAACTTTATTTCCAAAAGAACTTATTATTTTTAACAAAACACTAGAACAATTCGTCATCAAAAAAATTAAATTTGAAATTCAGTAACTATTTCTTATTTTTGGATACCAATTAAACCCTAAAAACCCTTTATTTATTGATGAAGAAGATACTTTATGTAGCTAGTGCAATTGCATTTATAGCTTGTGGAACGACGAAGGAAACTGTAAATATTGATACAGAACAAAATGTAGATTATGCTGAAAAGTTTGCAAAAACAATTACAGCTAAAGATTTAGGAAAACATTTATTTATCTATGCTTCAGATGAATTTGAAGGACGAAATACTGGTGAACCTGGTCAAAAGAAAGCAGTTAATTATTTAAAAGATTTTTATATCGCTCAAGGTATTCAATCGCCTTTAGGTGGTTCTGAATATTTTCAAAAAGTACCAAGTGTTTATTTAAGTAACAATCGTAGAGGTTTAACTTTAAAAGATTCTGAAAATGTACTTGCCTTTATTAAAGGTTCTGAAAAACCTGATGAAATTATAGTTATTTCTGCACATTTAGATCATGAAGGTATCAAGGATGGAGAAATTTATAACGGTGCTGATGATGATGGTTCTGGTACGGTAGCAATATTAGAAATTGCAGAAGCCTTTAAAAAAGCAGCAGATGCTGGTAAAGGTCCTAAACGTTCTGTATTATTTTTACATGTAACAGGAGAAGAAAAAGGTTTATTAGGTTCGAAATATTATACTGAAAACCCTATTTTTCCGTTAAAAAATACCGTTACCGATTTAAATATTGATATGATTGGTAGAGTTGACGAGCTTCATAAAGGAAAACCAAATTATGTATATTTAATTGGAGCAGATAAATTAAGTACAGAATTACATAATATATCTGAAGCTATGAATAAAAAATATACAAATATCGCTTTAGATTATAAATATAACGATGAAAATGATCCGAATCGTTTTTACTATCGTTCAGATCATTATAACTTTGCAAAACATAATATTCCTGTTATTTTCTATTTTAACGGAACTCATGAAGATTATCATAAACCAACAGATACTGCAGATAAAATTAACTACGAACTGTTAGAAAACAGAACTCGTTTAGTTTTTCATACTGCTTGGGAAGTTGCAAATCGTGAAGACCGTATAACGATAGACAAAATAGCAACTAAATAATCACAAATTATTTTTTCATATAAAAACTCACCTATTTGGTGAGTTTTTTGGTTTTTTATGTAAATTACTTATCTAAAAAATTACTTAAAACCACAAGAAAAATGGCATTTGAATTAGACTCAGTAGTTCCTTGGTGACGAAATTTAAAAGAATATAAAGAGATGTTCAATTTATCTGATACTGATTTAGATAAAAATATAATTAGCTTTGGAGATGGACCTGCAAGTTTTAATTCTGAATTAAATAATGCTAATAAAAAGTGTATTTCAGTTGATTTAATATATCAATTTTCAGGAGCAAAACTTAAAGAACGTTTTGAAGTCGTAAAAAACCAAGTGATGAAACAAGTTAGAAATAACACTGATAATTTTACTTGGAAAAACATTAAAAACCCTGATGAATTAGAACATTTAAGAATCAATTCAATGACTAATTTTTTAAAGGATTATGAAAAAGGAAAAATAGAAGGCAGATATATTAACCACGCTTTACCTAATAAATTAAACTTTGAAAAACAAACATTTAATTTAGGATTAAGCTCACATTTTCTTTTATTATATCCAAACCTTGGTGTCGATTTTCATATACAATCGTTAAACGAAATGTTGCGATTATGTAAGTAAGTCCGAATATTTCCGATACTTAATTTAAATGCTGAAAAATCAGAAATACTAAATCATGTCATTAAATATTTTGAAAAAGATTATTTAATTAAAATTGAAAAAGTAACCTATGAATTTCAAAAAAACGGTAACGAAATGCTTACTATAAAACCAAAATAAGTTATTTATTTAACAATTTTATCACGTTCAAAACTAGCTTAAAAAAGATGAAAAACAATACCTTTATCCGTACAAACAGTTTATAAAAATGGAAGATTTAACAAATAAAAAAGCAATTATTACAGGTGGTAGTAGAGGTTTAGGAAAAGCAACAGCTATTGCTTTTGCTCAAAAAGGAATACACGTCGCTATTACTGGTAGAAACGAAAAACGATTACAAGAAACCGTTACCGAATTAAAATCATACGGCGTTGATGCTACCTATGCTATTTTTGATGTTGGTAATTATGATGAAGTTCAAAAAGGTATAAAAGATATTATTAACACCTTTGGTACAGTTGATATTTTAGTTAACAATGCAGGTATTGCTGCTTTTGGTACTTTTAACGAAATGAAAGTTTCAGATTGGACACAAATTATACAAACCAATTTAATGGGAATGTATTATGTTACCAAAGAGGTTTTACCGTATTTAATCGAAAAAAATGAAGGTGATATTATTAACATTGCTTCAACGGCTGGTTTAAGCGGAAACGCAACTACCTCAGCCTATTCTGCATCTAAATTTGCTGTAATCGGAATGTCGGAATCATTAATGAAAGAAGTTCGTAAAAACAATATTCGAGTTTGTACACTTACTCCTAGTACAATTGCTTCGGATATGTCTTTAGAATTAGGAATTACAGACGGAAATCCTGAAAAAGTTTTACAACCTGATGATTTTGCGGAATTAATTGTTGCTGGTTTAACTTTACCTAGAAGAGCAATGCTTAAAGGCGCTTCTTTATGGTCAACAAATCCATAATTTACATCATTTATTGAAAAGCGTTTCTTTTTATAACTAAAAAAGAAACGCTTTTTTTGATAAAATTTTAATCTTTACTTTTTAAAGAAAGAACTTATCTTTTTTAACAATCCAAAATCTTCTGTATTTTCTGTTTTAGAAGTTATTTTTTCAATATTTCCAACCTGTTGAACATATTTTTCTTGATGACTTTCTTTATAAGAATGCGCTTTCAGAATATCACCTACTTGACTTTTATATTTAACACCTTTTTCTTTATCTACTTGATAAATATAATTTGCATATCCATCAATTTCGGCTAAAACATTAAGTCCACCGTTCCATGTTTTACCTGCTATACCTTCTTTTTCAATTTGATATAACAACGCTCTAAAACGTTTTAATGATTTTTTATTGATATTCAATTTTTCATTTACCACAATACCAGTTACTTCCTGTCGTTGATTTCGCTTCATTATTTTAAGCTTATCAGGATGTAAATTAAAGTTTTCTTCGGATATAATTTTTTTAGAATATTTTAATATCGCTGTAATGTGTTTAAATTGTGCTTGATTTCCCGAAAAAGTAGTATCATCTACATATCGAGAATAAGCAAAACCATATTTAATAGCCAAACCATCTAATCGATAATCCATTTTACGACACAAAATATTAGTTATCGCAGGACTACAAGGCGAACCTTGTGGTAAAAAACGTTCTCCTCTTTGTGAAAAATAATTTTCTCCTAATAAAGAAATATCTAAAATTTTAGATTCTGAACACAACAATGCAAAAACAACCGCTAATTGTTCTGAATATCCTAATGATTTAAAAACTCCCTTTATTCTTTTATAAGTAACCGAAGGAAAAAAGTTTTTCAAATCTTGATTAATAACAACCGCTTTATCTACGTGAGGCTGTGCATTACTAATAATTGATTTTTCTTTTACACAACCATGTGCCTTATCATAAACAATTACTTTATTTAAAATATTTTCTAGAATAAAGTGTTGTGCTCTTTTCAATCGAGGCATTGGAGCAGAAATTAAACGATATCCTCCTGATTTTTTAGCAACTTTAAAACGTTTGTAGTGTTCAATTTGTGAGTTTTTTCTTGAAAAAGCTAAAAATCGAAGCTCATTTACCGTTATTTTCATAGCCTCGGCTAAGTCTTTTACCGAATGATAAATTGGTAAACCAGCTTCTTTCAGTCTTACTTCATCTATTTGAGTGTCGTTTAACTGATGAGAATAACCAGCACCTAAATAAGTAATATCTTCTTTTTTAGTTTGCTGCCATTTTTCGGCTTTTTCCTTACGGATTTGCTCTCTTTTAAGCTTAGTTTCTTTTTGTTTTTCTTTTGATAACTTCTTTCGCTCTTTGTGTTTATTTGCGATAAAAGCATCTGTATCTTTTATTAATCTTTCCTTTTTTACAAGTTTTGATAAATCACCCGATAGGGCATTTTCTTCTTTTAAAAAGGCGTTTACTTTTTCGAAATTTACTTTGTCATCTCCCCAAAAACCTAATCGTTTCATTTCTGAAAGAATAAATTCATGTTTTGATGATTCTTTAATTTTGTCGTAAATCTCTTGTTTTCTCGTAGCTGAATTATCCATAAAACAAAAAAGAGGTAGCAATAAGATGTATATTTTTTTCCCTTCGTACAATTCTAAAGACTGAATTGAACAACTCCAGTGAAATAGGTACTATAGTGCTATTTCACTTCGAAGAAGTTTAACCGGAAATGGCACTATAGTACCTATTTCACAAGTTAAGTTCGAGTCAGTGACGCGTTCGGTGTCTGTAAGCTAGATTGGCGATACACCAATCAAATTGCAAGGTTGTTATCTTATTACTACCAAAGTTTAAATATATTAATTTTTTTTATCAAAAGCGATTCTTGTGGCTAAAATATGTTCACAAGGTCCTTTTGTCATTTTATTTTGATGATAATAACTGCAAACACACTTAGCATCAACAATTTGAAGATCATTATTAATAAGTACACTTGTCTTATAATTATTACTTACTGTCGCATTTATCGTTATATTATTGCCATCAATAGTTGTTTTTAAGTTTTCAACAGCTCCTGACTCCATCAATTCATAGGCTTTTTTATCAATTTCATTAGAAAATCGTAAGCTATCTAAATCGATTCCATCTTTTTTTAATTCCCGAATTCGATATACATTATTCTTTAAATCGTACACTACTTTTCCTGCTTGCGTAAAAGTTTGTAACGATTGCGTTACAATTGTTTTATCCAATCCTAAATCATTAGCCAAATTACTCGGAGTATTTAACCAATCTTTTCGCAATGCCAAATAAATAGTTTGCATCGTTGTTGCAGGAACTTGTCCTCTTGGCGAAAGCAAATCCAAATTAGTTGTCTGTGTCCAATCATTGGCTGTCCATCCAGATAATCCTAATGTAAAATACATATCATTTGCCAAATGAGCAATGTAAAAAGATGGCATACCGCTACCCAATAAATGAACTGTAAATTTAGTAGTAACTGGTAATAATCGTTCTAAAAGCGTTATTCTTCTTCTACCCCAAACTCTTATTTCCTTTTCTTCATCGCCCTCATATATCGATTGTAAACAAGTTACTTCAATATTCCAAGGTTCAAAAACAGCAATAATAGGTTTACCAGGTTTTAAGATATATTTTATCGCCCTTGGTCCTTTCTTCTCTTTGTGCCTTTTTAATACTGCTATAAAATTAGCAATATCCACAGGATGCAAATCAAAAGATACTTTATCACTTGTCATGGCACTACTTACTTGTAAAAAACCACGAACCCAACTATCTGGTAAATCAATTTTTACTTCTCTATAAGTATCTTCCCCTGTTGTTTTTACATCAAAACCTTTTGGATCTACTTTAAATTCGGTTTCTTTATAAGTTCTTATTTTTTGAAACTCATTATACAAAGCCTTAGAATAATCAATGTTAGTTGTTCCGCATTTAAACTCATTTATGTTTTTAAACACATCGTAACCACAAGATAATTTCCCATAAACAGATTCATCTTGACTAAAACACTCAAAAAATATTTGGTCTGGATGTACTGTAATAACAGGATCTAAAACAAACCAAGCAGCATAATCTCGTTTATATAAATAATTAAAATATTTTCGTTGCGCATCATAAAAAGGTTTTGTAATTTCTTCTCTTTTTGAGCGTAATTTTTTTAATTTTTCTTGAACTTCTCTAACATCTTCTTTTAATCCAGATAATTCTGCTGTTGCATCTGCAATCCATACTTCTTCCTGACCTTTTAACCAAGCTAAATATTCTGTATTATCTTTAGGTTGAAAATTAAAATCGGCAATTACTACATGATGTAAGGCTGAAATAGCTTCTCTAAAAGGAATTTTTTTATCTAAGCTTCCTACAAAATACGTAGGTTCTCTTAATACATCTGGTGCAAAACTTACGCCTGTAGATGCAATTCCGTTATTAACTGTACTATTGCCACTATATTTAAAATTAAACTTCATTCTTTTTCTTACTCTTATTTAATTAATAATGGCACTTCTACATCTGTATGTATTTCAGAAATAGTGATTAAAATATCGATAATTTTATCTTTATCAATCGCAGTTTTTGTATCTAAAATGGCTGTTAAAACTCGTACCGTCATTACAGCTATTTCTTTATATTTTTTCGATTGATTTTCTAAAAAATAATACACTCTTGTTTTTGTAGCTCTGTTAGTATTTATATAAAATAAGGTTGTTTTAAAATAATCTTCTAATTGTAAGATAACTTTAATATTATCCGAAGCGTATCCTTCTAAATAATTAGTCACAAAAAACTGCATATTTTTTGTTGGATGTTCCTGTAAATTGATAAGTAACGGCAATCCTTTTTCTTCTGAAAAATGCGTTGTAATTAAACTTCTACCTAACAATTGTACTTGATCTTTTACATGGTCGCATACATATAATAATAATGCAACAGTCCAATTTTTCGTATCAATCGATGTTCTAAAATAAGCATCTGCCCAATCGATAACATCTTGCCAATTCGTATTAAAAATAGGCAATGCTTCTTCTAATTCGTAATTTACTCTGGCTACATTATTTTTGAAATAATCATGTAATTGTGTTCTTACAAAAAATACATCACTATGTGCTAAACGTACTAATTCAGACATTTTTAAGTTATTCATGTCTACTCTTCTTTCAAAAAGTGGCGTTCCTAACTTCTGTGCAAATTCATGTTTTGATAAAATTAACGCTATTATTTCTTCTTCAGATACAGGCTCTTTTTGAGTTCCATAAAATTGTACTAAAATATTAAAACAATTTTGATGTAAACCCTCATAAGTTTCATCTTCTGTTAAAGAAGCTAATAATTTTTTACGTAAATATTCTTTAAATTCTTCATCTAAATGAATTAATTTACGAATTGTTGGTTGTATTGCTTTTCTAACGGCTTCAATGTTCTGAAAAACAAAAACGAATAATATCTTGTTTATTTTCTAATAAAAATTCATCAGGAAAATACGCTAAAAGTTCAATACCTGCAGTTCTTAAAACCGCTTCATCTGAAGTAATATATTCTTTATAAGTATCTTTAAAAAGTTCGTAAACAGATGTAGTATTATGTTTTGCTAAATTAATTGCAAATAACTGATTTGTTACAGAACTTGAAGCCGATAAACTAATAATATATTGAGCAGATGTAGCACTTAATAATTCCCCAAAAAATGTATTTCCGATTAAATAATTAACTGCTATTAAAAATTCAGAAGTATATTTAGAAGGTTCTTCGAACAATGTTATTAAATCATCTATAAATATTGGCGTATTATAAGCTACATCATTTTTATATAAATTGATTAAATAACCAATAACTAAAACCTCATCAGTAAGTAATAATTTTGTTAGTAAAGAAGTACTTGATAAATACGAAGCTTCATATTTATCCAACCATTTTATCCCTAATTCAACAGCTTTTTTATTTTTTGAAGCTAATAAAATCAATAAAATTTCTTCTGAAGCTTGTGTTGTTGCATATTTTTGTTCTAAAACCTCAGCTATTAAATCTAATACCTTCGGATGATAGTGTCGTATTAATTTTGCTAATATTTCTTCGGATATATTTTCTAAAAAATGTGGATTAGCTTTTATAATTTTTAACGAAAAATCAACAGCAATAGTACTTTTTGCATTAGCAAGAATAGACAATACTTCTGCTGGTTCTTGATTCCAAACAGTCGGTAAAATTTCTTCTCTTATAGTATTATCAGTAAGTTCATCTATATAAAACCATTTATTACCTATACATTTAAACCTTGTTGAATTTCCATATAAAACATACATCAAAGCTAAAAACTGATGATATTTAGGATACTTACGATTTTCTACTTCATACTTTCCTTTAGACTCGTTATAAAACCATTCACTAGTTATATTTTCAGGAGCTCTATCTTCTTTATCATTTAAAGAACATAATATCTCTTTGACACAGTCGATATACGCTTCTTGATTATCAATACTTAAATCATATATTTTTCGATACGTTGCTCCGTTAAAATAGTTTTTAGTTTTCCCTGAAAAAGCAATTCTTGGATTCTGTTTTTTCTTTTCTACGGATGCTTCTACCCAATTATAGCTATCATCTGTATATGGATAATCAGACGTATAACTTGGATTACTAATAGCGATTCGTTTAGATACTAATGCAAAAAACTGCGTATCATTTGTTGTATAAGCTGTTCTATAAATATAGCGTACAGATTTAAAAGTGTTTACTTTTAAAGGAATTTTGGCTATTATTTTAAATAAATTAGCTCTCTCCAAGTCATTATTATAGGAATGAATATAAGCATAAAATAACAACATCGGGTTTTTACTTCCTTCTCCTAAAAACTGTGTTGCTAAAGAATCTATTTCAGATTTTGTAATATGCTTTGCAACTTCGTTTTGTACTATTTTTATATTTGTAGCATTTCCATACTTTAAAATATAAGCGGCAGAAATTCTACCTCCAATTGTATTAAAAGTATCTTTTTTGAAAACCTTAATTGCATCTTCAATATAATCTGATTCATTAAAATCGATTAAAACAGAAAGCGCATTATATTGTTCAAACTCATCTGATGAATGAATAAATTGAGCTATTAATGGTATTGCTTCTTTTATTTTTAAAGCACCAACTCTATTTATAATTCTAGATACTTTCCAATTTCGGGTATAAGTTCCTTTTAAAGCTTGATTTAAATACTTTAAAATAGTATCTTTCCTAGTAGTATTTTCTTCTTTCTTCGGATTTTCAAGTTCTTTAGCTTCTTCTGAATATCCTTTTTTTTCTTTACTTCCGACTAATTTATTGAAGATTTTCTCGGCTTCTTCATAAGATACAGGAAAAACAGTTTTTGTTCCTTCTCTTAAACTTGCGCCTCTTCTACCATATCTAAAGTTTACTATAAATAAATCTTGACTTTCACATAAGTCAACTTCATAAACTTTGTCTGATTTTTCGTCTAAAAAATATAATTTCTTTTGTTTGATTAATTTCAAGGCTTAGATTTTTTTTAAGACTTTAAATATATCAATATTTTAGAAGATACTCGCCTATTTATTGTTTTTAACACGTATTTACTTTTAAAATAAGAAGTAAATACGTGTTTTTTTAATTTAAACCATTTTTAAGATTTATTAAAATTGCTTCTTTTAATGAATCTTCTAAAAAAGAAATAGCTCTTTTACTTCTAATACCCGATTTACAATATACAATTACAGGTTTCGTTGTATCAATTTCATTTAATCGGTCTGGTAATTCTACTAAACGAATATGCTGACCACCAATATGATGTTGTTCTCTTTCCCAATCTTCACGAACATCTAATAGATTATATTTTAATAAATCACCTTGTAATTCTTCTATTGTTATTTCGTTTTCAGCTTCAATAATCCCACAGAAAAAATCATAATTTTCTTCTAATTTTGTAACTGATGCTTCTGATGTTTTTTCAAAATCTAAAACCATTTGACGCATTGTTAATGAGTCATACATCAATAGTTTATTAGCTAAAACATCACCTATTTCACAAATTATTTTAATAGTTTCATTAGCTTGTAAACTACCTATAATTCCTGGTAAAACACCTAAAACACCTATTTGCGAACAATTTGGTGATTCATCTGGTTTTGGTGGCGTAGGATATAAACATCTGTATGTTCCGCTTCCTTGATAATTAAATACACTTACTTGTCCTTCAAACTTAAAAATCGCTCCATATACCAATGGTTTTTTTGTAATTACCGAAGCATCATTTGTTAAATAACGAGTTGAAAAATTATCACTTCCATCAACAATAACATCATATTCTTCAAATAATGAAATAGCATTTAATCGTGTTAATTGTTCTTTATATACGTTAAATTTTACAAACGGATTTAACTTTGATAATCGTTTTGCTGCAGTTTCTGCTTTTGAAACTCCAATATCATCAATTGTATATAAAATTTGACGTTGTAAATTACTTTGATCTACCACATCATCATCAATAATACCAATTGTACCAACACCTGCTGCTGTTAAATATTGTAATACAGGACAGCCTAATCCGCCAGCACCTATTACTAAAACTTTAGCCTTTTTTAATTTTAACTGCCCTACTGAACCTATTTTCTCTAAAATAAGGTGGCGGTTATATTGTTTTTTTTCTTCTTCTGTTAAGTTCATTTTTTTTATATTGATTCAAACTGTTCCCAGTCTTTCCAAACCACTTCTAAACCTTGTTCTTTTAACATTTTCACTACTTCTTCGGTGCTTCTTTCATCAGAAATCTCAAACTGCTCTAACGATTGAGGTTCAACCGTATAACCACCTGGATTTGTTTTTGATTCTGCACTAATAGAAGTAGCGCCTAAATTTACAATATTATTTCTAAAAACCTCACTTTCTCTTGTTGACATTGATAGCTCAATATCTTCGTCTAGCAAACGAAAAGCACAAATTAATTGCACCAAATCACTATCTGTCATTTCAACTTTTGGTTCTAATCCACCAGAATGCGGTCGTAACCTCGGAAACGAAATAGAATACTTTGTTTTCCAATATGTTTTTTGTAGATATTTTAAATGTAATGCTGTAAAAAAACTATCAGCACGCCAATCTTCTAATCCGAATAAAGCACCTAATCCTATTTTATGAATTCCTGCTTTTCCTAATCTATCAGGCGTATCTAAACGGTAATCAAAATTAGATTTTTTTCCCTTCGGATGATGTTTCTTATACTCCTCTCTGTGATATGTTTCTTGATAAACCAACACAGCATATAATCCTGCTTCAATTAACGATTCATACTCTTCTTGATCCAAAGGCTGAACCTCGATAGTAATATTTGAAAATTGAGAACGAATTAACTGAATCGCATTTTTAATATAATCTACACCAACTGTTTTATTTGCTTCACCTGTAACTAACAAAATATGATCGTATCCTTTATCTTTTAAAAAAGCAACCTCTTTTAAAATTTCAGCATCTAATAAAGTACGTCTAGGTATTTTATTGGTCATACTAAATCCGCAATACGTACAAATATTCTGACACTCATTACTCAAATACATTGGCGCATACATTTGTATGGTATTACCAAAGCGTTTTTTAGTAAGCAAGCTACTTTTTTGAGCCATTTGCTCAATATACGGACGTGCAGCAGGAGATATTAATGCTTTAAAATCTTCTAAATCTAATTTATCTTTTGATAAAGCATATTCTACTTCAACAGTTGTTTTATCAAAAATACTTTTTAAGTTATCATCCCAATTATACGTATCAAAAAGTTCTTTAAAATTACTCATATTTTAATTTAAAAAACTAGTTAACGGACTACTTGCAACTGCTTGTTTTTGAACAGGTGCTAGTTTTGCTTCATATGCCATTCTTCCAGCTTCAACAGCCATTTTGAATGCTTTTGCCATTGCCACAGGATTTTGAGATACAGCAATTGCTGTATTTACTAAAACTGCATCAGCTCCTAATTCCATTGCATATGCTGCATGCGATGGTGCTCCAATACCAGCATCAACAATTACAGGAACGTTTGATTGTTCTATAATAATTTCTAAAAAATCTTGTGTTTTTAAGCCTTTATTACTTCCTATTGGTGCGCCTAATGGCATTACACATTGTGTTCCAACATCTTCTAAACGCTTACATAAAACAGGATCAGCATGAATATAAGGCATCACTACAAAACCTTTTTTAACCAATTCTTCGGATGCTTTTAATGTTTCAATAGCATCGGGTAATAAATACCTAGGATCGGGATGAATTTCTAATTTAACCCAATTTGTTTCTAATGCTTCTCTTGATAATTCTGCTGCAAAAACTGCTTCTTTTGCCGTTCGAACACCTGATGTATTTGGCAACAAACTAATATGAGGATGTATTAAATGTGTTAAAATATCATCCTCTTTATCTTGAACGTCTACTCTTTTTAAAGCAACGGTTATCAATTCACTTTCAGAAACTAATAATGCTTCTTTCATTAATTTTGATGAACTAAATTTCCCTGTACCCGTAAATAATCGAGATGTAAATTCTTTATCTGCTATTTTTAATATATCGTTCATTTTTTGTTTTTAAAAAACTACTTGTCATCCATCTTGTACACTTGTTCTTGTGTGCTAGGTGAACTTAAAATTTTATGAAAAACAGGAATACTTGTAAAATCTTTGGTAATAGCTCCTGATACAGCAACTCCATAAATACCTGTTTGTACAATTTCTGCAACATCATCTAAAGTAATGCCTCCAATAGCAATTATTGGTGTTTCTGTTTGTAGCTCTTCTATTAGTTTTTTATATCCTGATGTTCCTAAAACAGGGCTTAAATTCTTTTTAGTTTCAGTAAAACGAAAAGGACCTAAACCGATATAATCTACTTTTTTATCTAATAGAACTTTACATTCTTCTAATGTGTTTGCAGTTCCTCCAATGGCATAAAATTTACCCAAATAAGCACGTACTTTTAACGGACAATCATCTTTTTTACCTAAATGAACACCATCTGCATTTACTTCTTTGGCAACTCTGTAGTAATCGTTTATAATTAATCTTGTTTGATAATGAGCCGTTAATTCTCTGGCTTTCTTTGCGGTTTCTAAAATTGTTTTAGGATCAAAACCTTTTAATCGTAACTGTACCCATTCTGCTCCTGAAGCACAAGCTGTTTGAATATGATCTAAATGATCTTGTGCTGTTTTCCCCTGTGTTATGTACTGTAATTTACTTATCATCTTATTTATAATTATGCGTTCCTAGTAACGATTTGTTTGAATTTAAAAATTGTTCGGTATACCATTTCGTGTTTTTACAAGCATCTTCTAAAGAAAATTTTAACGCTAAATTAGCCGCTAAAGCGGATGACAAAACACAACCGCTTCCGTGTTTTTCAGAAACAACAGTTGTTATGGGCGGAATATTTAGTTTTACTATTTTACTATAATAAATCTCATCCCAACCTTTTTTATCTGCTCTATGTCCTCCTTTTAAATAGATATTTGTTTTTTCTGAAATAAAATCAATTGTTTCCTCAATATTTTTAACAGGAAATAAGGCTTTTATCTCATCATAATTTGGTGTTACAAAATAACAATTTTGCAATACTGTTTCAAATACCTTTAAATTTTGTGTGCTATGAAAATCGAATCCTGCACTTGCTTTCAAAACAGGATCTAAAATAATTTTTATATTCGGATTTTCACTTTTTAAAGCTAAAACAACAGTTAATAAAACTTCCCAAGATTGAATAATTCCTATTTTTACAACAGCAATTTCAAAACGTTCAAATAATGTTTCAATTTGATTGAGTATTATTTGTTCTTCAATCCAAATACAATTTTTAAAAGCGATATCATTTTGAACGGTCACAGCGGTACACACCGACAATCCATGTAAACCATGTGCTTCAAAGGTTTTAATATCTGAAGTAATGCCCGCACCACTTGACGGGTCAAGCCCTGCAATGGTGAGTATGTAATTTTGTGTTTTCAAATTTTAACGCTTTATTGTAATGAATCAAACTCTTTTTGGATGTTTTTAAAACTTTCTACAGGATTTTCAGAATTCCAAACACCACCTAAAACACCAATTCCTTGAAAACCTAATTCAATGGTTGGCGCTATGGTTTTAGTTGTAATTCCGCCCATACCTACAATTGTTTTATGAATATTATTGACATCAAAATTTCTTCCTTCGTATCCTTTTTTTGAGATAGATGAAAAAACGGGACTTAATAAATGGTAATCAAATTCGATATCACAAGCTGATAACTCTTCAGGCTCATTAAAAGAACTACTCATTGTTTTACCTAACATTTGTAAACCTATAAAATAACGACTACCATTTTCTAACGCATCACGCCTTTTTTGTTCTTGAAAATGAATTCCTTTTAAAGA
Organism: Tenacibaculum pacificus; assembly: GCF_027941775.1. Lineage (NCBI taxonomy): Bacteria > Pseudomonadati > Bacteroidota > Flavobacteriia > Flavobacteriales > Flavobacteriaceae > Tenacibaculum > Tenacibaculum pacificus. The sequence goes on from NZ_CP115917.1 coordinate 2,001,202, forward strand.
ATATTCATTGACTAGTTTATGAAAATAATGTATTACTATTCGATTATGGTATTTTTCTGATACCTCATTTAAATAGGAAACATGCGCTTCGTAATTTTTAAATGGTTTTCTTAAATGATAATACTCCAAACCCGCTTCAAATAATTGATGTAATATTTGCACTTCATTTTTTACATCTTTTTCTGGGGATATAAGGACTATCATATTCATTTAATTTTAGGGATACTTATTTCGGTAAAAATAAAGTAATTTATTCTTGGAACGGCAAATTACTTACACTCTACTTTTTAATAATAACGGGGGACGTTACGGGGGGCTTTTTTTGGGTTAGGGATTGCAGTGGCATCCTTTTTTATTTTTTTTCAAAATAAAAAAGATATAACGGAAAGCCCGACTACGCCTTTTTTCAAGGCGTAGGAACCTCCCTCTTCTTCTTTTTTTCTTCCTCTTCTTCTTACTTTTATTTTATAAATATACTTCTGATCCTTTTTCTATAAATTCTTTTGATTTCTCTTCCATTCCTTTGGCGATTACTTCATTATCGACAATGTCGTTAACGGCAGCAAAATCACGAACTTCTTGTGAAATTTTCATTGAACAGAATTTTGGACCACACATAGAACAAAAGTGTGCTACTTTAGCTCCGGCAGCAGGTAAAGTTTCATCATGATATTCACGAGCACGCTCAGGATCTAATCCTAAATTAAATTGATCTTCCCAACGGAATTCAAAACGAGCCATACTTAAAGCATTATCTCTGTGCTGAGAACCTGGATGTCCTTTTGCTAAATCGGCAGCATGAGCCGCTAATTTATAAGTAATTACTCCTACTCTTACGTCTTCTTTATTTGGTAATCCTAAATGTTCTTTTGGAGTTACATAACATAACATTGCGCATCCGTACCAACCAATCATAGCTGCTCCAATTCCTGAAGTAATATGGTCGTAACCAGGTGCAATATCTGTTGTTAAAGGTCCTAAAGTGTAAAAAGGAGCTTCATCGCAAAGTTCAATTTGCTTCTCCATATTTTCTTTAATCATGTGCATTGGCACGTGACCTGGTCCTTCAATAAAACACTGAACTTCGTGCTTACGAGCTATTTGAGTTAACTCTCCTAAAGTTTCTAATTCAGCAAATTGTGCTTCATCATTGGCATCAGCTACCGAACCTGGGCGTAATCCATCACCTAAAGAAAAAGCAACATCGTACTGTTTTAATATTTCACAAATATCTTCGAAATGTGTGTATAAAAAGCTTTCTTTATGATGTGCTAAACACCATTTTGCCATAATAGAACCTCCACGAGAAACGATTCCTGTAACACGTTTTGCTGTCATTGGTACGTAACGCAATAAAACTCCTGCGTGAATCGTAAAATAATCAACTCCTTGTTCAGCTTGTTCTATTAAAGTATCACGGAAAATCTCCCATGTTAAATCTTCAGCAACACCGTTTACTTTTTCTAATGCTTGATAAATTGGCACTGTTCCTACTGGTACTGGTGAGTTACGGATAATCCACTCACGAGTTTCATGAATATTTTCTCCTGTAGATAAATCCATAATATTATCTGCTCCCCAACGACAAGCCCAAACTGCTTTTTCTACTTCTTCTTCAATAGAAGATGTTACGGCAGAATTACCAATATTTGCATTTATTTTTACTAAGAAGTTTCTACCTAAAATCATAGGTTCTGCTTCTGGATGATTTATGTTTGATGGAATAATTGCACGACCTCTTGCTACTTCTGATCTTACAAATTCTGGCGTAATTTTCTCTGGAATATTAGCACCAAAATGTTCACCTTTATGTTGTTTTCTAATTTCGGTCATTTCATCTATTCGTTGATTTTCACGAATAGCGATATATTCCATTTCTGGCGTAATGATTCCTTTTTTAGCGTAATGTAATTGTGTTACATTCTGCCCTTTTTTAGCACGTAAAGGATTTTTTAATAACTTAAAACGCATATGATCTAAACTAGCATCATTTAAACGTTCGTTACAGTATTTTGAAGAAAACTTAGTCAACTGCTCAACATCTCCACGGTCTTTAATCCAAGATTCACGAATTCTTTCAATTCCTGCGTGTACGTCAATTTTTTTAGCAGGATCAGTATATGGTCCTGAAGTATCATATACAGTTACTGGTTCGTTTGGCGTTTTCTTTTTGGTCATAGAATCAACCGTATCACTTAACGAAATTTCACGCATTGCTACTTTAATTTGCGGGTGAATTTTTCCGCTTACATAAATTTTCTGTGAATTAGGAAATGGACTTCTAGTAATTCCTTCTTGTTTTGGTGCAGTGTCTTTGTTCTTCATTTGATAATTTAGTTTTTCTTTTACTTTTTTAAATAAAAATCAACCTGAGTTTTATCCTCCTTGAGTTGATTTTATAATTAAAATATCATCATTATGTTGAAGTAACTTTAAAGACCAATCAGTTTTTTTAACCACACTACTATTTATAGCAATAGCAATTCCATTCGTTTGAATATTTAAATATTCAACGAACTGTTGTAATGTTAAGGTTTCTAAAATTTGATGTTCTTTTTGGTTTACTTTTATAGTAATCATATTTATAAAATATTACTGTAAACCAAATGGTGGTAGTATTTCGATATATTATCGAACATAACTTTTTCCTACGTTGGTCTTAACCAAATCAGGTTCTAAGGATGTTTCTCAAACTAATTTAATAGCTACTCCTAAAGTTTACAAGACAAATGTATGCTTTAATTAAATAAAACAACTTATTTTAAATTGATTTTTAACTTTATTTTTTTGTTTTTATTGATTTTCAACTCAATTTCAAATAGTTAAATCATTTATAAAAAACAAAGCCTATCTTTTATAAAAGATAGGCTTTAAAAAATATTTTAAGATTTTATATCTAGTATAATTCTTTAATTGTTTCTGTAATTTGATTTAAAACATCAAAAGCAGTTTCTGCCATTTTATTTCCTTTTAAATCTAATAAAGGATTTACTTCTACAAATTCAACACAAGCTACTTTTTTACTAGCTAATAATCCGTTTATAATTTGAACTATTTCTTTATCGTCAAAACCTTTTGCAACTGGTGTACCTGTACCATAAGAAATCATATCACAATCCATTGCATCAACATCAAAAGACACATAAATAATGTCACAATTAGATAATTTTTCTAATGCTTCATTTACACAAACTTCTAAACCTCGGTAACGAACCTCTGCAACCATATAGTTTTTAATACCATATTTTTCCATTTGTTTTTCCTCTGGCTCTTCGGTATCTCTAACACCAAAAAAGATAATATCTTCAGGTAATACTTTTTGACCTGGTGTTCCTATATTTTTCATTCTATCCCATAAATCAGCAGTTTCTCTATCTACATCATTTATTTGACAGTCTAAATTATTATCAGAAATAACAGCTCCTAATGGCATACCATGAATATTACCTGAAGGAGATGTATATGGCGTATGTAAATCACCATGAGCATCAATCCAAATAACACCAACTTTTTTTGTTGGGTTTGCTGCTTTAACACCACTAATAGTTCCTAAAGCTGATGAATGATCTCCTGAAAGTACTATTGGAAAATTACCTTCTTGTAAATTAACCTTAACGTGATTACTTACTCTTTTACATTGATTAAAAACACTCTTTATTTGTTTACCAAATGAGTTGTTTTTTTTATCGTAAATAGATTCATTTTCTGTAATTACATCTTCAAATTCAAAACGATTAAAAAAATCGTTATTTTGATTGATAGCAGCTATTTCTATGGCATCAATTCCCATATCAGCACCACGTGTTCCTGCACCAATATCAGATCTGTTTTTAATAATTTTTATTGAACTCATTATTATTCTGTTTTGTAATCTTATTTATTTGTCTATAAAAAAATGCCATAATTAAATGGCATTTTAATGTTTTTTTTATCTTTTACTAACCTCTACAAATGCTCTGTGATTTGCTCCTGTATAAATTTGGCGAGGTCTTCCAATAGGCTCTTTACCTAAACGCATTTCTCTCCATTGTGCTATCCATCCAGGTAAACGTCCTAAAGCAAACATTACTGTAAACATCTCTACAGGAATTCCCATTGCTCTGTATATAATCCCTGAATAAAAATCTACATTTGGATATAATTTTCTATCAACAAAATAAGGGTCACTTAAAGCTTCTTCAGCCAATCCTTTTGCTATCTCTAAAATAGGATCATCAATACCTAAATCATTTAAAACTTCCTCTGCAGCAACTTTAATAATTTTTGCTCTTGGATCAAAGTTTTTATAAACACGGTGTCCGAATCCCATTAAACGGAAAGGATCGTTTTTATCTTTCGCTTTAGCCATATACTTTTTAGTATCTCCACCATCAGCTTTGATAGCTTCTAACATTTCTAAAACGGCTTGATTTGCTCCACCATGTAATGGTCCCCATAAAGCTGAAATACCTGCTGAAAGTGATGCAAATAATCCTGCGTGAGAAGAACCTGTTATTCTTACTGTAGATGTTGAACAGTTTTGCTCATGATCAGCATGTAAAATCAATAATTTATTTAATGCATTTACAACTATATCATTTCTAACATAATCTTTATTAGGTTGCTTAAACATCATCTTATAAGTGTTCTCTACATATCCTAAATTACAGTCACCATAATCTAAAGGAAGTCCTTGTTTTTTACGCATTGTCCATGCTACTAATACAGGAAATTTACCTAAAATTTTAACAATTGCATTATACATCTCTTCTTCTGAATCTACATTTACAGAAGTAGGATTAAATGCTGTTAAAGCAGATGTTAATGATGAAATAACACCCATTGGATGTGCAGTTCTAGGAAATGCATCTACTATTTTTCTGATATCTTCATCAACTATAGATTGTGCACAAATATCTTTTTTAAACTTTTCTAATTCACCTGCAGTTGGTAATTCTCCAAAAATTAATAAAAAAGCTACTTCTAAAAAATCTGATTTTTCTGCTAATTCTTCAATAGAATAACCTCTATATCTTAAAATTCCTTCTTCACCATTTAAAAATGTAATAGCACTTAAACAAGAACCTGTGTTTTTATACCCTGGATCAATAGTAATAACACCTCCAGAAGCTCCTCTTAAAGTTTTGATATCAATTGCAGTTTCATTTTCAGTTCCTTTAATTAAAGGAAATTCATATGTATTTTCACCTATTTGTAGTTTTGCTATATCTGCCATTTTTTTCTTATTTTTTTTGGGGTTGAAGTCAGTTGCGAATATACTATTTTTAAAAGTATTTTAAAAATAGGCTTCTATAGATTTTTACATTCATAGGCATATTTATCTTATAATTTATAATAGAATAATAAATTTTTATTCTGATAATCATTTATAGATAACACTAACTTTTTAAGTATCTTAAACTAAGATAATTCAAAAAACAATATGATTATTCACTTAATTCAAGAAATATAAAATTACAATGGTGATAAATAAATAATACTTAAAAAATGATTATGATGATTATCATTGTTTTTTTTTATATTTATGATAAATAAACAACAGATTTCATATCATAAAAAAACTCATGCCTAAACATGAGTTTTACTTTTTTTTTAATACAGAGTACTTTATATTTTAGAGATACTTTCATTATAAAATTCTTAAAATAAAGCTATTTAAGTGTGTCTTTTTAATGGTATTCTGTATAAATATATAATTAAAATAATTATTTAATTTTAAAAGCTTTGTCTTGTGGAAAATAAGCTGTTCCATCTAATTCTTCTTCAATACGTAATAATTGATTGTATTTTGCCATTCTATCAGAACGAGAAGCTGAACCAGTTTTAATCTGTCCACAGTTCAAAGCGACTGCTAAATCAGCAATTGTATTATCTTCTGTTTCACCAGAACGATGACTCATTACAGAAGTATAACCTGCATTATGTGCCATATTTACTGCTGAAATTGTTTCAGTTAAAGTTCCTATTTGGTTTACTTTAATTAAAATTGAATTTGCAATTCCATTTTCAATTCCTCTAGATAAACGCTCTACATTAGTTACAAATAAATCGTCTCCAACTAATTGTACCTTATCACCAGAAATTTCAGTTAAATACTTCCAACCTTCCCAGTCGTTTTCATCCATACCATCTTCAATAGAAATAATAGGATATTTTTCAGCTAAAGAAGCTAAATAATCTGCTTGTTCTTTACTTGTTCTGATTTTTCCTTTAGCTCCTTCAAACTTAGTATAATCATATTTACCATCAACAAAAAATTCAGCGGCAGCACAATCTAAAGCAATCATAACTTCTTCTCCGAATTTGTATCCTGCATTTTTAGTTGCTAAAGCAATTGTTTCAATAGCATCTTCAGTACCGTCTAAAGTTGGTGCAAAACCTCCTTCATCTCCAACTGCTGTTGATAAATTTCTATCATGTAAAACACTTTTTAAATGATGAAAAATTTCAGAACCAATTTTCATTGCTTCTGTAAAGTTTTTAGCTTTAACAGGCATTATCATAAATTCTTGAAATGCAATTGGTGCATCAGAATGTGATCCTCCGTTAATGATATTCATCATTGGAACAGGTAATGTATTTGCAGAAACACCACCAATATATCTATATAAAGGTAAACCTAACTCATTTGCAGCAGCTTTTGCTACCGCTAAAGAAACACCTAAAATAGCATTTGCTCCTAAAACAGATTTATTTGGAGTACCATCTAAATCGATCATAAGTTGATCAATCATGTTTTGTTCAAAAACAGATACTCCTAATAATTCTTGAGAAATTAATGTATTAACGTTTTTTACAGCGTTTAATACTCCTTTACCCATATAATCTTTTCCGCCATCACGTAATTCAACAGCTTCGTGTTCTCCTGTAGAAGCTCCTGAAGGAACTGCTGCTCTACCAATAACACCATTTTCTGTAGTAACATCTACTTCTACAGTTGGATTACCTCTTGAATCAAAAATTTGACGTGCGTGAATGTTGATTATAATACTCATAATTGTTTCTTTTTAATATAGATTCCCGTAACTTTTAATGTACGGGAATCTTAATTTTTATAATTCTATTTTATAAACTGAAGCTCATTTATTTTGATAAAATGATTATGCTTCAGTTTTTGCTTTTTTGATATTTTCAATAAACTCATCAAATAAGTATTCCGCATCATGTGGTCCAGGACTTGCTTCTGGATGATACTGAACTGAAAATACATTTTTAGATTTCATTCTGATACCAGCAACAGTATGATCATTTAAATGTACATGTGAAATTTCTACATCATTATGAGCTTCTGTTTCTTCTCTATTAATAGCAAAACCATGGTTTTGAGAAGTAATTTCACCTTTACCTGTAATTAAGTTTTTTACAGGATGATTAATACCTCTATGTCCATTATGCATTTTATAAGTAGAAATTCCGTTAGCTAAAGCAATTACTTGGTGTCCTAAACAGATTCCAAATAAAGGTAAATTTCTTGCTATAATTTCTTTTGCTGTATTTTGAGCATCTACTAAAGGCTCAGGATCTCCAGGACCATTTGAGATAAAATAACCATCAGGATTAAAATCACTCATTTGCTCAAAAGTAGCATTATAAGGATATACTTTTATATATGCTCCTCTTTTTACTAAGTTTCTTAAGATATTCTTTTTAATTCCAATATCTAATGCAGATACTTTAATTGGTGAGTTTTCATCTCCAACAAAATATGGTTCTTTAGTTGATACTCTAGAAGCTAGCTCTAAACCTTCCATGTTAGGCGTATCTGCTAACTGTTTCTTTAAATCTTCTATATTATCTACATCTGTAGAAATAATAGCATTCATAGCTCCGTTATCTCTAATATAAGCAACCAATGCTCTGGTGTCTACATCAGAAATAGCAACTAAGTTATGTTTTTTAAACCAGTCTAATAAATTTCCATCAGAATCTACACGAGAATGTGTAAAACTAAAATTACGACAAATTAATCCAGAAATTTTAATTCCTTCAGACTCTACTTCTTCGTTGTTAATTCCGTAATTACCAATATGTGCATTGGTTGTTACCATTAATTGACCAAAATAAGAAGGATCAGTAAATACTTCTTGGTAACCAGTCATACCTGTATTAAAACAAATTTCTCCAGTTGAAGTGCCTTCTATTCCAATAGACTTTCCATAGAAGATAGTTCCGTCTGCTAACAAAACTAGTGCTTTTTTACGTTGTTGATATTTCATTTAGTATGTGTTGTATCTTTTGAGTGCAAAAATATAAAAAAAAGGGATAAACATTAAATGTTTATCCCTTTGATATAATTTATAAAAATTTTCATTTTTATTCTTCTTCTTGTGAAGTTTGAGTTTCAGCAGCTGCATCAGCAGTCTTAGCTCCACCACGACGGCTACGACGAGTGTTCTTTTTAGCTTTGTTTCCTTTTGGATTGTAAATTTCGTTGTAATCAACTAATTCAACCATTGCCATAGGAGCATTATCTCCCTGACGGTTTCCTAATTTGATGATACGTACATATCCTCCTGGTCTGTCTCCAATCTTTACAGAAACTTCTTTAAATAATTCCGTTACAGCTTCTTTGCTACGTAAATAGCTAAATACTGTACGACGATTATGAGTTGTATCTGTTTTAGATTTAGTAATAATAGGCTCAATAAACGTACGAAAAGCTTTCGCTTTAGCTACAGTTGTGTTAATACGTTTGTGCTCTATTAAAGAACATCCCATATTAGCTAACATTGCCTTTCTGTGCGCTGTTTGTCTACCTAAATGATTAAATTTCTTTCCGTGTCTCATGACTTTGGTTTTTAGCTTTCATCTTGCTACAACCCTTTTTGGGGAGCAAAATATGAAAGGTTAATCTCTATCTAATTTGTATTTGCTTAAATCCATTCCAAAATTAAGGCTCTTATTTGCCACTAACTCATCTAATTCAGTTAATGATTTTTTACCGAAATTTCTAAATTTCATTAAATCGCTTTTATTGAACGATACTAAATCTCCTAAAGTATCTACTTCAGCAGCTTTTAAACAGTTTAAAGCACGAACAGATAAATCCATATCTACTAATTTCGTCTTTAATAACTGACGCATATGTAATGATTCCTCATCGTATGTTTCAGTTTGTGCAATTTCATCTGCCTCTAAAGTGATACGCTCATCAGAGAATAACATAAAGTGGTGGATTAAAATTTTTGCAGCTTCTGTTAAAGCATCCTTAGGGTTGATAGAACCGTCAGTATCAATATCGAAAACTAATTTTTCGAAATCGGTCTTTTGCTCTACACGAAAATTTTCAACAGCATATTTTACATTCTTTATAGGAGTGTAAATAGAATCTGTAAAAATTGTTCCTAATGGTGCACCTGGTCTTTTGTTTTCTTCTGCGGGTACAAAACCTCTACCTTTTTCGATAGTGATTTCAGCGTTAAAACTTACTGATTTATCCAAGTTAAATAATACTAAATCTGAATTTAATACTTGAAAACCTGAAGTAAATTTCTGTAAATCTCCTGCAGTAAATTGCTCTTGACCTGACACTGCTATAGATACTGTTTCTCTATCAGTATCTTCAATTTGTTTCTTAAAACGAACTTGTTTTAAATTTAAAATGATTTCTGTAATATCTTCTACAACTCCTTGAATTGTTGAAAACTTCATGGTCAACACCGTCAACACGTAATGATGTGATAGCAAACCCTTCTAATGAAGATAATAAAACTCTTCTTAAAGCGTTACCAACTGTTAATCCAAAACCTGGTTCAAGAGGTCTGAATTCAAATCTTCCTGAAAAATCAGTAGATTCGATCATTATTACTTTATCAGGCTTTTGAAAATTTAAAATTGCCATTTTTCTTCGTTTTAATTGTTATTTAGTTGCGCGGTTTATTAGTTTGAAGAAACACAGATAAACCCTTTGGCTAAATACCAAGATGATTAATTTATTATTTAGAATATAATTCTACGATCAATTGCTCTTTGATGTTTTCAGGAATCTGTAATCTTTCAGGTGCTTTAATAAAAGTACCAGATTTTAAATCAGAATTCCAGCTTAACCATTCGTAAACATTACTGTTTGCAGCTAAAGAATTTTCAATAGCTAATAATGATTTAGATTTCTCTCTTACAGCAATAACGTCTCCTGCTTGTACATCATATGAAGGAATGTTAACAATTTCTCCATTCACAGTAATGTGACGGTGAGAAACTAATTGACGACCACCTCTTCTTGAGTTAGCAATTCCTAAACGGAAAACAACGTTATCTAAACGAGATTCACATAATTGTAATAAAACCTCACCAGTAATTCCTTTAGAAGCAGAAGCTTTCTTAAATAAGTTACTAAATTGACGCTCTAAAATTCCGTAAGAATATTTCGCTTTTTGCTTTTCCATTAACTGGGTAGCATATTCCGATTTCTTACCTCTTCTTCTTGCGTTTCCGTGTTGTCCTGGAGGATAATTTCTTTTTTCAAAAGATTTATCTTCTCCAAAAATTGCTTCACCAAACTTACGAGCAATTTTAGTTTTTGGTCCTGTATATCTTGCCATTTCTTGTTATTTTAGTAGGGATTATGAATTAAGGCGTACTCCTTCGATAATCTTGTTCCTACTTAGTTAAAATATATTTTATTGCGCACTAAAGTACGCGAAACAAAAATATAAGTTGATAAAATCAACTTATACTCTTCTTCTTTTGGTGGACGACATCCGTTATGAGGAATAGGAGTAACATCAATAATTTCAGTTACTTCGATTCCAGCATTATGGATAGATCTGATTGCAGATTCTCTACCGTTACCTGGTCCTTTAACATACACTTTTACTTTACGTAAACCTGCTTCTTTTGCTACGTTAGCACAATCTTCTGCGGCTAATTGAGCTGCGTATGGAGTGTTCTTTTTAGAACCTCTAAAACCCATTTTACCTGCAGATGACCAAGAAATAACGTCACCTTTTTTGTTTGTTAAAGAAATAATAATATTGTTAAAAGATGCAGTTACGTGAGCTTCACCAACTGATTCTATTACAACTTTACGTTTTTTTGCTACTTTAGACTTTGCCATGATTATTATAGTTTTAGTAATTTAGTTTTCTAACTTTATAGTTTTACAACTATTATTAGATCTTTATTACTTATCTAACTTATTTTTTCTTGTTAGCTACAGTTTTTCTCTTACCTTTTCTTGTACGAGAGTTATTCTTTGTTCTTTGACCTCTTAAAGGTAAACCAAGTCTATGGCGTATACCTCTCTGACATCCGATATCCATTAAACGCTTAATGCTTAATTGAACCTCAGAACGTAACTCACCTTCAATAGTAAAACTACCTACTTGCTCACGAATTGCTGCAATTTGATCATCGCTCCAATCTTGAACTTTGATACTTTCGTCTATTTTTGTCTCTGCTAAAACTTCTTTAGCTCTACTGTTTCCTATACCAAAGATGTAAGTTAAAGCGATAACACCTCTTTTATTCTTTGGAATATCAATACCTGCTATTCTTGCCATTACCCTTGTCTTTGTTTAAATCTAGGATTCTTTTTATTTATTACGTATAATCTGCCTTTTCGTCGTACAATTTTGCACTCGGCGCTTCTCTTCTTTAATGATGCTCTTACTTTCATCAGTGTGTGTTTTTAATATCTGTAAGTAATTCTTGCCTTTGATAAATCATATGGGCTCATTTCTAACTTTACCTTATCTCCTGGTAATAGTTTAATATAATGCATACGCATTTTCCCTGAAATGTGAGCCGTAACAATATGTCCGTTTTCTAATTCTACACGAAACATTGCATTTGATAATGCTTCAGTAATTGTTCCGTCTTGTTGAATTGCTGGTTGTTTAGCCATACTATTTTAATGATTTTCTGTTACTGTTACCTGTCTTCATTAAACCGTCATAACGACTATTTAATAAATACGAGTTAATTTGCTGTATAGTATCTATTGCAACTCCAACCATAATGATTAAAGATGTTCCTCCAAAAAACATTGCCCAGTTTTGAGTTACCCCAAACTTTACAATTATTGCTGGCAAAATAGATAAGGCTGCTAAAAATAAAGATCCTGGAAATGTTATCTTAGATAACACAGCGTCTAAATAATTTGCAGTTTCTTCTCCTGGTTTATAACCTGGAACGAAACCATTACTTCTCTTTAAGTCTTCAGCCATTTTATTTGTAGGGATTGTAATCGCCGTATAAAAATAACTAAATACAATAATCAAGATAGCAAATATAACGTTATACCACAATCCGAAGTTATCCGTTAAATTACTCAATGCTGGGAATTTCTGTCCTAAAGCTACTGGTAAAAACATAATAGCTTGTGCAAAAATAATTGGCATTACACCAGATGCATTCAATTTTAAAGGAATGTACTGGCGAGCACCGTCAACATCTTTAATATCAGTAACTGCTGTACGACGTGCGTATTGAACCGCAACTTTACGTACTGCTGTAACTAATAATACAGTTAACAAAATCACTACAAACCAAACTATTAATTCTATTAAAATCATCATAATACCTCCTGCTCCTGCTGTTTGTTTAGAAACTAGTTCTTGAATAAACGCAGACGGAAAATTAGCTAAAATACCTACTGTAATTAATAATGAAATTCCATTACCAACTCCTTTGTCTGTAATTCGCTCTCCTAACCACATTGCAAAAACTGTTCCTGCAGTTAAAAGAATAATTGATGACACCCAAAATGTAACTCCTGTTACTAAGAAAGCTTCTGGACCAAGACCCATTTGGTTTTGAATAATACCAATATAAGTTGGTGCTTGAAACAATGTAATAGCAATTGTTAACCATCTTGTAATTTGCGTAATTTTCTTACGCCCACTTTCTCCATCTTTTTGTAATTTTTGTAGATACGGTACCGCGATACCCATTAACTGAACTACAATAGAAGCAGAAATATAAGGCATTATACCAAGAGCCATTACTGACGCTCTAGCAAATGCCCCACCTGTAAATGCGTTTAATAAACCCAAAAGTCCACTTGAAGTACTGTCTTGCAATGCTGTTAACTGTGTAGGATCAATTCCAGGTAATGGAACTGCCGACATAAAACGGTATACAGCAATTAAACCAAAGGTTAAAAGTAATTTCTCTTTTAACTCTTCTATCTTCCAAATGTCTTTTAATGTATTTATAAAATTCATCATTTACAGTTGTTTTATAATGTAACTACCTCACCACCTGCAGCTTCAATAGCCGCTTTCGCTGTTGCAGTAAATTTATGTACGGTTATGTTTAATTTAGCTTTTAACTCACCATTTCCTAGTATTTTTACTAAGTCATTTTTACGAGCTAAACGATTTTCTACTAAAATCGCTAAAGTTACTGTATCTGAAATCTTTCCGTTTTCAACTAATTCTTGTAATTTCTCTAAATTTACACCAACATACTCTTTACGATTAATGTTTGTGAAACCAAATTTAGGTACACGTCTTTGAAGTGGCATCTGACCTCCTTCAAATCCTATTTTACGAGAATAACCAGAACGAGATTTCTGACCATTATGACCTCTTGTTGCAGTACCTCCTTTACCAGAACCTTCTCCACGTGCTATACGTTTACGGTTCTTTGTAGATCCTACTGCAGGTTTTAAGTTATGTAAACTCATATTATTATTGTCTTATTTAATTTCCTCTACAGAAACTAAGTGTGAAACTGTTTTTACCATTCCCAAAATTGGAGCTGTTGCATTGTGCTCTACAGTTTGGTTTAATTTACGTAAACCTAATGCCTCTAACGTTGCTTTTTGACTTTTAAGGCGACCAATTTTACTTCTTACTTGTGTAACTTTAATTTTACTCATCGTCTTAAATTTTAACCGTTAAAAACTTTCTCTAAAGAAATACCTCTTTGCTTAGCAATAGTTGCAGCATTACGTAATTGTAATAAAGCATCAAAAGTTGCTTTAACTACGTTGTGAGGATTTGATGACCCTTGAGATTTAGATAATACGTCTTTAACACCAACTGATTCCAATACTGAACGTACTGCACCACCGGCGATAACTCCTGTACCACGAGAAGCAGGCTTGATAAATACTTTCGCACCACCAAATCTACCTTTCTGTTCATGAGGTAAAGTTCCATCTAAAAGAGGAATGCGTACTAAACTTTTCTTTGCATCTTCAATCGCTTTAGCAATTGCAGAAGCAACATCTTTAGATTTACCTAATCCATGACCAACAACACCGTTACCATCTCCAACTATTACGATTGCAGAGAAACCAAATGCTCTACCCCCTTTAGTTACTTTAGTAACACGTTGTACACCTACTAATTTATCTACAAGCTCTAATCCGCTTGGTTTTACTCTTTCTACGTTTTTATATCCTAACATAATATAATTTCTTAAAATTTTAAACCAGCTTCTCTAGCAGCTTCAGCTAATACTTTAATTCTACCGTGGTATAAAAACCCATTTCTATCAAAAGAAATAGTTTCAAAACCTTTTGCAGCAGCTCTTTCAGCAATTGCTTTCCCTACTGCAGCAGCAGCTTCTGATTTAGAACCAGATGTAATTTCTTTATCTCTTGATGATGCAGATGCTAATGTTACACCAGTAACGTCATCAATTAATTGAGCATAAATTTCTTTGTTACTTCTGAAAACTGATAACCTAGGTTTAACAGCTGTTCCAGTAATAACTTTTCTAATTCTATACTTAATTCGTTGTCTTCTTTCAAGCTTTGATAATGCCATAATAATTTCTCTTATTTATTATGCAGATTTACCTGCTTTTCTTCTTAATATCTCTCCTACAAACTTAATCCCTTTCCCTTTATACGGCTCTGGAGCACGGAAAGAACGGATTTTAGCTGCAACTTGACCAACTAACTGCTTATCAAATGAAGATAACTTAACAATTGGGTTTTTACCCTTATCAGATACTGTTTCAACCTTTACTTCTGGAGCAATGTTTAAAACAATATTATGAGAAAAACCTAAAGCTAAGTCTAATTTTTGCCCTTGACTAGATGCTCTATAACCAACACCTACTAATTCTAATTCCTTAGTATATCCTTTAGAAACACCTTCAATCATGTTACTGATTAAAGAACGGTATAAACCGTGTGCTGCTCTATGATCTTTACTATCTGATGCTCTTTTAACTGTTAAAACACCATCTTCAATTTCTGCAGTAATTTCAGACTTTAACTCTTGAGTTAATTCTCCTAATTTACCTTTTACTGTAACCACATTTCCGTCTACTTTAACTTCAACACCTTGTGGTAATGCGATTGGACTTTTTCCTATTCTACTCATTATACAAAGTGATTAATAAACGTAACATAATACCTCACCACCAACGTTTTCTTGTTTTGCTTTTTTATTTGTCATAACACCTTTTGATGTTGAAACAATAGCAATACCTAACCCGTTTAATACTCTTGGCATCTCTTTAGAACCAACGTATTTACGTAAACCTGGTGTTGAAATTCTTTGAATTTTTCTGATTACTGACTCTTTCGTGTCACGATCATATTTTAAAGCTATCTTGATAGTTCCTTGAACTTTATCATCATTAAATTGATAACTTAAAACATAACCTTGATCGAACAAAATCTTCGTCATTTCCTTCTTCAATTTAGAAGCAGGAATCTCTACTACTCGATGATTTGCTGCAATAGCATTTCTTACTCGAGTAAGAAAATCCGCGATTGGATCTGTATACATAATTAATTAAATTTCGGTTTTGGTATTTAGTAATTTCTATTGTCCCTACGGATAAACCGTAACTACTAAACCTGAAACCAGTTAATATTTATTTTTTTTTGCCTTTATGCCTACTAATAATCTTTTTTAATATAAAAATTATTATTTTTTATTATAAAGTTCTAATTAGCTCATAAAAAACAGATTGCAAATATACGTAAACATTTTGAAAATCAAAAGGTTTTATTCTATATCATTTTTTCATAAAAAAATAAACAATCTTATTGATATATAAATTTGATTGAAAAATATCTTTTTTAAACTCTTTTAACCTTTAAAGTAATATAATTTTGTATGTACATTTTTAGGTGAAAAAATTTATATTAATTTTTTTTTATATAAAAAACACTAATAAAAAATATTTTATAATTTTAAAGACTTAAAATTAACTAACATAAAAACTAATGAAACATCTAGAAAAACACCTTATTCTTAAAGAGAATGAAAATATTAACTTTTGTATTATATCTTTTAAAGATAAAACATATACTATTGTTAATGGAATATTAGGTCAAAAATCAACTATAGAAATAACTCATTTTGATGATAATAAAACAGCAGAAGAAACAATAAAACAACTTATTACTTCTAAGACAGCACAAGGATATAAAGAAGAAATACAACCTAATGATATTTCTGTGTTTTCTATCGCTATGGAAAATTTAAAAACTGAAGATGCAACTCAATTTGAAAATAGGCTTCTTACTTTAAAAAAATTGACAGGTATTTATTATACTGAAGACAAACATCCTTTTGTTCAATTTCTTGGGATAAAAATGAAAGATGAAAGTTTTGTTACTACACCTATATTAGATGAATATTTAAAAAAACACATTAATGAAGTTTCAACATCGGCATTAGTAGCTGTTGTTCAAATGACATTACAAAATATTTATTTTAATTTTAAAGCTACTGATTTTGCTGTGGAAGAAATTATCAAAAGAAAAGATATAAATGCTCAACTAGCTATTATAGCCCAGTTTTTTGAAGCTTGTGAATATTATGGCGCTGGACATCGTTTTTGGAGTAATACCAATCAAGATAAATTAATTGACAATCATTTTCCTAAATTTCAACCTGAAGCCTTATTAAAATTACTAGAAGAACTTCCTACAGATATGCTTAGTGGTGAAGATGGTGACGCTATGGAACTTCTTTTTATTCCTGCATTAAACAATACTGATAATCAAGAAATACAGCAAAATATCTTAATAATTCTAGAAACTTATAAAAAAGAATATGAAGAAGAAGGTTATGTAGAAGATGATTATTTTGAAGGATTATTTGAAGAAATATCAGCCGATGCTTCTGATTATGTAATCAAAGGACTTGAACAAATAGAAGAACGTAAAAAAAACTTACTTGAAAGTAATTAAAAATTTTATAAATAAAAAGGGGAGTACTATAAATAGTATTCCCCTTTTCTATAAATAAATTGATATTTCTACCAACTTGCTTTTTTAACACCTGGAATTAATCCATTGTTAGCCATTTCACGGAAAGTAACACGTGAAACACCGAACTGACGCATATATCCTTTTGGACGACCTGTTAATTTACAACGATTGTGCATTCTAACTGGTGATGCATTCTTTGGTAATTTTTGTAACGCTTCATAGTCTCCAGCTTCTTTTAAAGCTTTTCTCTTTTCAGCATACTTTGCTACCGTTTTAGCTCTTTTACGCTCACGCGCTTTCATTGATTCTTTAGCCATCTTCTAGTTCTTTTTAAATGGTAAACCTAATTCAGTTAATAAAGACTTCGCTTCTTTATCAGTGTTTGCAGATGTTACAAAAGTAATATCCATTCCACTAATCTTTTTTACTTGATCAATATTAATTTCAGGGTAGATGATTTGTTCAGTAATTCCTAAGTTGTAATTACCTCTACCATCAAAACCGTTAGCTTTAATTCCGTTAAAATCTCTTACACGTGGTAAAGAAGCTGTAACTAATCTGTCTAAAAATTCGTACATTTTAACTCCTCTTAACGTAACTTTAGCACCAATTGGCATACCTTTACGTAATTTGAAGTTTGCAACATCTTTCTTAGAGATAGTTGAAACTGCTTTTTGACCTGTAATAGTTGTTAACTCGTCAATAGCGTATTCTATTAATTTCTTATCTGCTATAGCTGCACCAACACCTTTATTTACAACAATCTTTTGTAATTTAGGTACTTGCATTACATTACTATAACCGAATTCCTCAGTAAGAGCTTTTATAACTCTGCTCTTGTACTCCTCTTTTAATCTTGGTACGTAACTCATTGTTATATTGCTTTATCCGATTTTTTTGAAAATCTAATTTTCTTACCTTCTTCTACTTTATAACCAACTTTTACAGCTTCACCGTTTTCGATTAAAGCTAAGTTAGATATGTGTAAAGAAGCTTCCTTTTTTACAATTCCTCCTTGAGGATTAGCTGCAGATGGCTTAGTGTGTTTAGACACCATGTTAACACCTTCTACTAATACTCTATCCTTATCTCTAAGGATTTGTAAAACTTTACCTTCCGACCCTTTGTGATCTCCTGCTAATACTTTAACAGTATCACCTGATTTTATTTTGAACTTCTTCATCTTAATGTCGATTTAAAGCACTTCAGGTGCTAATGATACTATCTTCATAAATTGCTTATCACGTAATTCACGGGCAACAGGACCAAATACACGTGTTCCTCTCATCTCCTCTGTAGGATTTAAAAGTACACAAGCATTATCATCAAATCTGATATATGACCCGTCTTTACGTCTAATCTCTTTTTTAGTACGAACAACAACAGCACGAGATACTTGACCTTTCTTTACACTTCCATTTGGAGTTGTAGACTTGATTGTAACAACAATCTTATCACCAACACTAGCGTAACGCTTTCTTGTTCCTCCTAATACTCTAATCACTAAAACTTCTTTTGCTCCAGTGTTATCTGCGACTCTTAATCTTGATTCTGTCTGTAACATATTATTTAGCTCTATCTAGGATTTCTACTAATCTCCAACGTTTAGATTTACTCATAGGACGTGTTTCCATTATCCTAACAGTATCTCCTTCGTTGCAATCGTTATTCTCGTCATGTGCAACGTACTTTTTCGTCTTTAATACGAACTTACCGTACATTGGGTGCTTGGTTCTTTTTACCTCATTAACAACAATAGATTTCTCCATTTTGCTACTAGATACTACACCTATTCTCTCTTTTCTAAGATTTCTTTTCTCCATCTTTAAAACTGACTAGAATTATTGTAATTCTCTTTTAGTTAACTCTGTAGCAATTCTTGCTACAGTTTTTCTTAAGCTTTTAATCTGCATTGGGTTTTCCAATGGAGTTATGGCGTGAGCCATCTTAAGATCCGTATAATTTTTCTTTAACGTCACTAATCTTCCTTGTAGGTCGATAGTAGTTAATTCTTTAATTGCTGATTGTTTCATTGTATATAGAATTAAGCGTTAAAATCAAAATCTCTTGCAATAACAAATCTTGTTTTAACAGGAAGTTTCTGTGCTGCTAAACGTAAAGCTTCTTTTGCTACATCCAATGGCACTCCACCAATTTCAAACAAAATTCTACCTGGTTTAATTACTGAAACAAAATGATCTGGTGCTCCTTTACCCTTACCCATACGAACCTCTAAAGGTTTTTTCGTAATAGGCTTGTCTGGAAATATTTTAATCCAAAGCTGTCCCTCTCTCTTCATATGACGAGTTGCCGCAATACGAGCTGCCTCTATTTGACGAGATGTAAGTAAGTTCTGATCTAATGATTTGATACCAAACGTTCCGTTAGAAAGTTGAGCACCTCTACCAGAGTTACCTTTCATATTTCCTTTCGCCTTCTGTACCTTACGGTATTTTACTCTTTTTGGCTGTAACATTTTTAATTTCTAATTTTAAAAATTATTTTCTTCTGCGAGGTTGTTGACGTTTAGCATTACCGCCACCTTTATTAGCACCACCTTTTTGCTTAGATAGTCCTGCTAATGGAGATAATTCACGTTTTCCATATACCTCACCTTTCATGATCCATACCTTAATACCTAATCTTCCGTATTGTGTATGTGCCTCAACAAGTGCATAATCGATATCTGCTCTAAAAGTAGAAAGAGGAATTCTTCCTTCTTTATAATGCTCAGAACGTGCCATTTCTGCTCCATTTAAACGACCAGAAATTTGGATTTTAATCCCTTCTGAATTCATTCTCATTGCAGCTGTTATAGCCATTTTCGTAGCACGCTTGTAAGAAATTCTATTTTCAATTTGACGAGCAACACTAGCTGCTACTAAATTAGCATCTAATTCCGGACGCTTAATTTCGAAAATATTAATTTGAACTTCTTTTCCTGTAATTTTCTTAAGCTCTTCTTTTAACTTGTCTACCTCTTGCCCACCTTTTCCGATAATAATACCAGGTCTTGCAGTAGTGATAGTAACGGTTACAAGTTTAAGTGTGCGCTCAATAATAATTCTTGATACACTTGCTTTAAATAAACGAGCACTAACATACTCTCTTATTTTATAGTCTTCAGCTAATTTATCTCCGTAGTCATTTCCACCATACCAGTTAGATTCCCATCCTCTGATAATTCCTAAACGATTTCCTATTGGATTTGTTTTTTGTCCCATATCTACTTTGATTAATTGCTTTTAATTTTAGTACCTAACTCTAAAGTAACGTGATTAGAACGCTTACGAATTCTATGAGCACGACCTTGTGGAGCTGGTCTTAATCTTTTTAACATACCTGCGCTATCTACACAAATAGTTTTCACAAATAGTCCAGCATCTTCGATACTAGCGTCTTCATTTTTAGCTTGCCAGTTTGCAATTGCAGACAATAACAATTTCTCTAAATTAGTAGCTGCTTCTTTTGAACTAAATTTTAAAATTTGTAAAGCTTTTTCAACCTCTACTCCTCTTACTAGATCTGCGACTAAGCGCATCTTTCTTGGTGATGTAGGACAATTAGTTATTTTAGCGAAAGCTTTTGACTTTCTTGCTTCTTTTAACTGTGTTGCCATGTTATGTTTACGACTTCCCATAATTTCCTACTATTTTTTTCCTTTATTTTTTGCACCAGCGTGCCCTCTAAAAGAACGTGTTGGTGAAAATTCGCCTAATTTATGACCTACCATGTTTTCAGTAACGTAAACTGGTACAAACTGACGTCCATTATGAACAGCAATTGTTTGTCCAACGAAATCTGGAGTAATCATACTTGCTCTTGACCAAGTTTTGATAACTGAAGTACTCTCAGTTTCAACGTTAGCTAAAACTTTTTTCTCTAATTTATAGTGAACGAAAGGTCCTTTTTTTAATGATCTTGCCATGGTTTATTTCTTTCTACGTTCTATAATATACTTATTACTAGCTTTAGTTTTAGATCGAGTCTTAAATCCTTTAGCTGGAATACCGTTTCTTGATCTTGGATGTCCTCCTGAAGAACGTCCTTCACCACCACCCATTGGGTGATCAACTGGATTCATACGTACAGCATTAACTCTTGGTCTTCTACCTAACCATCTAGATCTACCAGCTTTACCAGAAACTAGTAATTGGTGATCTGAATTAGATACAACTCCGATAGTTGCCATACAAGTTAACAAGATTAATCTTGTTTCACCTGAAGGTAACTTAACTGTTGCGTACTTACCATCTCTTGCCATTAATTGAGCAAATGATCCAGCAGAACGAGCCATAACAGCTCCTTGACCTGGGTGTAACTCAATACAAGAAATTGTAGTTCCTAAAGGAATTTCACTTAAATATAAAGCATTTCCAACTTCTGGAGCTAAATTTTTACCTGAAACGATTACCTGACCTACTTTTAAACCGTTTTGTGCAATTACATAACGCTTTTCTCCATCAGCATAACTAAGTAAAGCAATAAATGCAGTACGATTTGGATCGTACTCTATAGTTTTTACTGTTGCAGGGATACCATGCTTATCTTTCTTGAAATCGATAATACGATATTTTTGTTTATGACCACCACCGATATTACGTGTTGTCATTCTACCCTGATTATTTCGACCTCCAGATCGTTTTTTCGGAGCTAATAAAGATTTCTCCGGCTTATCAGTTGTTATGGTGTCGAACCCATTTACAACTCTAAAACGCTGACCTGGTGTTATTGGTTTTAATTTTCTAACTGACATTTTGTCTTTTCTTAAAGATTGTTATAAAAATCAATAGCATGTCCTTCAGATAACTGAACGATTGCTTTTTTGTACCCACTTGTTATCCCTGTTACTAAACCTTTTTTGGTGTGTTTAGTATTTCTTTTGATAGGATAATTCATAGTTTTAACAGACTTAATTGCTACACCATAAGTTGCTGCAACAGCACTTCTGATTTCCAATTTATTAGCCTTACTGTTTACAACAAATGCATAACGATTATTAACTTCGCTATCCTTAGTTGCTTTTTCCGTAATAATAGGTTTTATTAAAATACTCATATCTTTCCTATTTACTTAAATTAGATTCAATTCCTTCTAAAACACTTTCAGAAATAATTACTTTATTAGCGTTTAAAACACTGTAAGTATTAACTCCTGTCGCATTTACAACTTTAGTTCCTTTTAAGTTACGAGAAGATAAATAAACATTATTATTTTCTTCACCTAAAACAAATAAAGACTTTTTAGAGTCTAAATCTAAAGCTTTTAAAACATTGATAAATTCTTTAGTTTTTGGAGACTCAAAATTGAAATCTTCAACAACAACTAAATTACTATCTTTTGCTTGAATACTTAAAGCAGACTTACGTGCTAAACGCTTTAAGTTTTTATTCAACTTGAAAGAATAACTTCTTGGTCTTGGTCCAAACATACGTCCACCACCTCTGAAAACTCCAGATTTGATAGAACCAGCACGTGCAGTACCTGTTCCTTTTTGTTTCTTAATCTTTCTTGTACTACCTGCAATCTCAGCTCTTTCTTTAGCTTTATGAGTACCTTGTCTTTGATTAGCTAAGTACTGCTTTACATCTAAATAAATTGCATGATCATTTGGCTCTATACCGAATACCTCGTTAGAAAGTTCAACTTTTCTACCAGTATCTTTTCCTGTAATATCTAAAACTGCTACTTTCATTATTTTTCGATAGTTACAAAAGTATTTTTGTGACCAGGAATTGCTCCCTTAACTACGATAAGATTCTTATCAGCAACCACTTTTAATACTTTTAAATTTTGAACTTTTACTTTGTCTCCACCCATACGACCTGCCATTCGCATTCCTTTGAATACTCTTGCAGGATATGATGCAGCACCAATAGAACCAGGAGCTCTTAAACGGTTATGCTGACCGTGAGTTGCTTGACCAACACCGGCAAAACCATGACGCTTAACAACACCTTGAAAACCTTTACCTTTTGAAACTCCAGAAACATCTACGAATTCTCCTTCAGTAAAGTAATCAACGCTAATTGAATCACCTAATTTATACTCTCCATCAAAACCTTGAAATTCAATGACTTTTTTCTTAGCAGATGTACCAGCTTTTGTAAAGTGTCCATCTAAAGCTTTATTAGAGCTTTTTGCTTTTTTGTCATCGAAACCTAGTTGTAACGCACTATAGCCGTCAACCTCTTCAGTTCTGACTTGGGTAACCACGTACGGCCCTGCTTCGATTACTGTACAAGGAATGTTCTTCCCGTTTTCGTCGAATAAGCTGGTCATACCTACTTTTCTACCTATTAACCCAGACATATTTGTTAATTTTAAGACGATAGATTTATTTTATGTATCCAGCGCGTCTATTAATAATTATTATTTGAAACAAATGTTTCATTTTCACCTTTTAAGTTTGGAGCAAAAAAAAGAGCCGAAAAAACACCTTCGCTCTGAATTTGTTCTTACCATCTTTCCCTTGCGAAACCCTCAGGACATGTTAAATTCTAATAAAAAAACTAGAATTTGTACACCACGGAACCTAAATTCTGGTGTGCAAAAGTATAAAAAACTTTCGGTTTAAAAAAATTAAACCGAAAGTTAGTAATATACTTAAACTTTAATTTCAACTTCAACTCCACTAGGTAACTCAAGTTTCATTAAAGCATCAATAGTCTTAGAAGAAGAACTATAGATGTCTAATAATCTTTTGTAAGCAGATAATTGAAATTGCTCTCTAGATTTTTTGTTTACGTGTGGTGAACGTAATACAGTAAAAATCTTTTTATTTGTTGGTAAAGGAATAGGACCGTTTACTACAGCTCCAGTAGCCTTTACAGTCTTTACGATTTTTTCAGCAGATTTATCTACTAAGTTATAATCGTAAGATTTTAATTTAATTCTAATTTTTTGGCTCATCTTAATTTCTTATTAACCTTTAGATTTTGCTATTACATCTTCAGAAACATTCGAAGGAGTTTCTGTATAATGAGAAAATTCCATTGTAGAAGTTGCTCTACCGGAAGACATAGTTCTTAAAGCAGTAACATATCCGAACATTTCAGATAAAGGTACTAAAGCTTTTACAACTTTGGCACCAGCACGATCACTCATATCGTTAACCTGTCCTCTTCTTCTATTTAAATCTCCTACGATATCTCCCATGTTTTCTTCAGGAGTCAATACCTCTACCTTCATTAATGGCTCCATAATTCTGGCTTTAGCAGCTTTAGCAGCAGCTTTATACCCCATTTTTGCAGCTAACTCAAAAGATAATGCATCAGAATCCACAGGGTGGAAAGATCCATCTCTTAAAGTTACTTTCATTGAATCCATTTCGTATCCTGCTAAAGGACCGTTCTTCATTGCTTCTTTGAATCCTTTCTCTACAGAAGGAACAAATTCTTTAGGAACGTTTCCACCTTTAATTACAGATTCAAATTGTAAACCTTGAACACCTTCATCTGCTGGCTCCATAGTAAATGCAATATCAGCAAACTTACCACGACCACCTGACTGTTTCTTATAAACCTCTCTGTGTTCTGCGGAAGCAGTAATAGCTTCTTTGTATTCTACTTGTGGCTGACCTTCGTTAACTTCTACCTTGAATTCACGTTTTAAACGATCAACAATAATATCTAAGTGTAACTCACCCATTCCAGAAATAATAGTCTGTCCTGAAGCTTCATCAGTTCTAACAGTAAATGTAGGATCTTCTTCTGCTAACTTAGCTAAAGACATTCCTAATTTATCAACATCTGCTTTAGTTTTTGGCTCAACCGCGATTCCAATTACTGGATCTGGAAAATCCATAGATTCTAAAACAATAGGATGCTTTTCATCAGATAAAGTATCTCCTGTTTTAATCGATTTAAACCCAACAGCTGCACCGATATCCCCTGCTTCAATGTAAGGAATAGCGTTTTGCTTGTTAGCGTGCATTTGATAGATACGAGAAATACGTTCTTTTTTACCTGAACGGTTATTTAAAACGTAAGAACCTGCATCTAAACGTCCAGAATAAGCTCTAAAAAATGCTAAACGACCTACGAAAGGATCTGTAGCAATTTTAAATGCTAAAGCAGCAAAAGGCTCTTTTACATCTGGCTTTCTTCTTTCTTCTACATTAGTATCAGGATTTGTTCCGATAACAGCTTCCTTATCCAAAGGAGAAGGTAAATAACGACATACAGCATCTAATAAGAACTGAACACCTTTATTTTTAAATGCTGATCCACAAATCATAGGAATGATAGCCATATCCATTACAGCAGCACGAAGTGCAGCATGCACTTCTTCCTCAGTAATTGAATCTTCATCTTCCATTGAACTTCTCTAAAAGATTTTCATCGTAACTTGCAACCTCTTCAATAAGTTTCCCTCTTAATTCAGCAGCTTCTTCTTTTAAATCTTCTGGAATATCAACGATATCAAAAGTAGCTCCTTGTGTAGCATCACGCCATACAATAGCACGGTTCTTCACTAAATCTACAATACCTTTAAACTCATCCTCATCACCAATATTCATAACAATTGGCACTGCATTTGACTTTAACATATCCTTTACTTGCTGACAAACAGCCATAAAGTTAGACCCTTGACGGTCCATTTTGTTAACAAACCCAATACGAGGTACTTTGTAATTATCAGCAAGTCTCCAGTTAGTTTCTGATTGAGGCTCAACACCATCAACAGCACTAAATAAGAAAACTAATCCATCAAGAACTCTTAATGAACGATTTACCTCTACAGTAAAATCAACGTGACCAGGAGTATCAATAATATTAAAGTGATATCCTTTAGTATCATCAGTAGCTTCACCATTATTTAATGGAAACTTCCACTCACAAGTAGTAGCAGCAGAAGTAATTGTAATACCTCTTTCTTGCTCTTGCTCCATCCAATCCATAGTTGCGGCACCATCATGTACCTCACCTATTTTATGACTAACACCTGTATAATACAATACACGCTCTGTAGTAGTAGTTTTACCCGCATCAATATGTGCAGCAATACCAATATTCCTAGTGAATTTTAAATTTCTAGCCATTTCTTAGAATCTAAAGTGTGAGAATGCTTTGTTAGCTTCAGCCATTTTATGCGTATCAGTACGCTTCTTAACAGCGGCTCCTTCTTCTTTAGCTGCAGCTAAAATTTCAGCAGCTAAACGCTGTGCCATTGTCTTCTCATTACGCTTACGCGTATAAGTGATCATCCATTTAATTGCCATAGATACTTTACGATCTGGGCGAATTTGCATAGGAATCTGGAATGTAGCTCCACCAACACGACGAGAACGAACCTCTACATGTGGCATAACATTAGATAAACCATCTTTCCAAATCTCTAAAGCTGACTTCTCTTCGTCAGTTTTCTTTTCGTTTACGATGTCTATTGCATCATAAAATACTTTAAAAGCCACAGATTTTTTACCATCCCACATTAAGTTATTCACAAAACGTGTTACCAATTGGTCATTAAACCTTGGATCTGGTAAAAGAACTCTTTTTTTCGCTTTTCTTTTTCTCATGTCTTTACATTAAAAAAGTTAATTAATTTTACTTCTTTGGGCGTTTTGCACCGTACTTAGACCTACGTTGAGTTCTACCCTCAACTCCTGCAGTATCTAACGCACCACGTACTACGTGATACTTAACACCTGGCAAATCTTTTACCCTTCCACCTCTAACTAATACTATCGAGTGCTCTTGCAAGTTGTGTCCTTCACCTGGAATATACGCGTTAATTTCGTTACCATTTGTTAATCTTACCCTTGCTACCTTACGCATTGCTGAGTTAGGTTTTTTAGGTGTAGTGGTATACACACGCGTACAAACTCCACGTCTTTGAGGACAAGCTTGTAATGCAGCCGATTTACTCTTCTTAGTTATTTTGGTTCTTCCTTTACGAACTAATTGTTGAATAGTTGGCATACTATTATTGCTTGTTTTTAATTTGTACTTAAATTACTCTGTTTTAAAAGAGTGTGCAAACTTACGTTTTTTTTTCTAAACATTCAAATATCAAGCAGTTGTTTTTTATAATTCAAAAAAAAGTACATCAAATAGGCAAGATCTTCTAAAATAAATAAACTAAAAAATTAAAACAACAAAATTCTTCCCTTTATATTCAACTAGGGAGCAACAATTAATTTAACATTTTCAAAATTTTATTAAGATAATTTTAACTAAAAGTGTCTTTTTTAACATTTATTTAATAAATTGTAGCCATATAAATCCAAATAACTACACAATGAAAACAAAATTTAACAGAGTTTTAATACTCTTTTTTATGGTACTTATTCATGTTACATTTGCACAAGAAAAAAAAATATCAGGAATTATTTCTGATGAAACCGGTCCTCTACCCGGAGTTAACATCATAAAAAAAGGTACTACACTTGGTGTCGAGTCTGATTTTGATGGAAAATACTCTATTAAAGCTAACACAGGAGATATACTTATTTTTAGTTTTGTAGGTATGAAAACCACCGAAAAGACAGTAGGAAGTTCAAATTCAGTAAATGTAATAATGACAAGTGAAAATGTGCTTGATGAAATTGTTATTACTGCCCTAGGGATAAAAAGAGATAAAAAATCAATAGGATACGCACAACAATCTGTAAAAGGAGAAGATCTTAATAGAACATTAGAAGCAGATGTTTCTAATGCTTTAGCAGGAAAGGTTGCTGGTGTACAATTAATAGGTGCACCAAGTGCTGGTTTTAAATCTGCAAAAGTTAGATTAAGAGGTAGTACAAATGTTTTATATATTGTTGATAATATTAAGTTAAACGACTTAAGTAGTATCAATACTGAAGATATTAAAGATATATCAACACTTAAAGGGCTTGCTGCAACTGCACTATATGGACCTGATGGTCAAAATGGTGTTGTTATTGTTACAACTAAAAAAGCAAAAAATGGTCAAGCACAAATCACTGTAAATTCAGGATTTACAATAGATCAGGTAACTAACTTAATGGAAACTCAAAATGAATATGGAGGTGGTTATTCGCAAGAATGGGACACATTTAGCTATGATCCAGCAATACACCCTTCTTCATGGGCTAGTTTTAATGGACAAAAAACACCTACTTATAAATCTGATGAATCATGGGGACCAAAATTAGATGGAACACCTGTTAGACATTGGGATAGTTGGATTGAAGGAGATCCTGAATTTGGTAAATTAAGACCTTGGTCTTCACAACCTGATAATATTAAAAATTTTTATAGAGCAGGAACAACTCAAAGAACAAGTTTAACAGCATTAAAAGGTGGCGATGACTACAATGTAAAAGTACAAATAACACATACTGATAGAGAAAGTGTAGTACCTAACTCTGATAGAAAAACAACACAAGCTGCTTTTAATGTAGACTATGATATCAATAAAAATTTAAATGTTTTCGGAAATTTTAATTATCAAAATAGAAAAACAAACAACGATTTAACAGAAAACTATGGAAATGTTTTCTCTAATATGAATCAGTGGTGGCAAAGACAAATAGATATTGATA
The DNA here is from genome assembly GCF_027941775.1 of Tenacibaculum pacificus. Taxonomy (NCBI): domain Bacteria; kingdom Pseudomonadati; phylum Bacteroidota; class Flavobacteriia; order Flavobacteriales; family Flavobacteriaceae; genus Tenacibaculum; species Tenacibaculum pacificus. The sequence goes on from NZ_CP115917.1 coordinate 2,029,848, forward strand.
GAGTTAGAAAATATAAAAGAAATGGAAAAATTGTATCGTGGAATATAAATGGACCAACAGATACATCTCCAAAATATTGGGATTCTCCTTTTTTTGATATTTATGAGAATACTAGTGCAAACGAAAGAAACACTTCTTTTGGAAAGATTGGTTTTAATTACAACTTAACTAATGATCTTTCTGTAGTAACAGAAGCAAGAACTCATTTTACTTCTCATAAATATCATGACCAAACAGGTTGGGGTAATTTAGATGGGCAAGCTGCATATGGTGAATATGAATTTACTAGATCTAAAGATGAGTATTTTGCAATGTTAAACTATCAAACGAAAATTAATGATAATTTTGATGTTACAGCGAACATTGGTACTGAAATATCTAACTACAAGCTAGAAAGCACTGATATTAATAGTATTGGAGGACTGACTACTAAAGATTTTTACAGTTTAGATACATCTGTTGATAAACCAACAATAGAAAACGTAAAAGAATACACGAAAAATAAAGCTGTCTTTGCAAAGGCATCTGCGGGTTATAAAAACACTGTTTATTTAGACGGAAGTTATAGACTAGATTGGAACTCTACAGCAAACCCTAACTTAAATATAGTTAAAACCTTTTCATTATCTTCTAGTTTTATTTTTTCTAAAGTATTACCTCAAAATAATATTTTATCATTTGGTAAATTAAGAGCTGGTTATGCTGAAGCACCTGCTTTTCCAGACGTATATAGCCTTAATCAAACTTATGATACAGAAATTAGTTATGGTAACACAGGTAGTCAATCTATTCCAAATGCCTTAAATAATATTAATTTAACAGGAGGTGTTAAAAATGAATTTGAAATTGGTACTGAACTACAATTTTTAAATAATAGAATTGGATTAGACGTATCTTACTTTTTCAAAACAGATAAAGAACTTCCTGTAGAGTTAGATTTAGATCCATCTACTGGTAACGAATCAGTTTTTGCAAATAGTGGAAAACAAACATACAAAGGATTAGAAATAGCCATAAATGCTACTCCTGTGAGAACAGAAAATTTCACATGGAATACCTCAATTAACTTTGCTACTTTAAAAAGAGAAGTTAAAGAATTAGCATTAGGTATTAATAATAAATATTTAGCCGCATATAGTTTTGACACCAATTACTGGGGTAATGAATCTATGATTAACATGCAAGAACGTGTTGGTCAAGAATGGGGAGCTATATATGGAAGAAAAATTAAAACAAATGCTGACGGTAAAAAAGTTATCAATAGTGATGGTAGCTATGTTACTGAAGAAAATCAATATTTAGGAAATCATTTACCTGATTTTACAGGAGGATTTACAAATACATTCTCTTATAAAAACTTCGACTTATCTGTTGGAATTGATTTTCAAAAAGGAGGTAAATATTTCTCAATGACTGAAATGTTTAGTAAAGCTTCAGGAAACAGCATAAGTACAGTTGGAGATAACGCAGCAGGAAACCCTGTAAGAGACCCATTAAACGGAACACATCCACAAAAACTAGTAGACGGTAAATTAAAAGACGTAACTACTATTGTATATGCTAATAGTGCAAATTCAAATACTGGTGGTACTTTAGTTAATGGTGTAGATGCTACAACAGGAAACGATGTTTCATACTATAAAGACTTAAATACTGATGGATGGGATAAATTTACAATTGGTGATGAATTTCTTTATGATGCATCTTATGTAAAACTTAGAAGTATCTCTTTATCTTATAACTTACCTAAATTAGCTTTAGACAAAATTGGTATCTCTAGTGGTAAAATTGGAGTATACGCAAATAATGTATGGTTAATTTATTCAGAAGTTAGTTATATTGATCCTTCTGAATTAGAATCTCCTACTTCAACAGGTAACGATGGTCATAGTTTTATTGAAGGAGGTCAAGCACCTAGTTCTAGAGCTATAGGTATCAACTTCCAATTTTCTTTCTAATTTATTTCTAATTTAAAAAACAAAAAAATGAAAAAATTCTTTAAAATAGGATTTATAATTACCACCACTATCATTTCTTTTACTTCATGTAATGATGTAGATTTTGGCGATATAAATAATGACCCTACAAAAGCAACCATTGCATCTACAGCTGCATTACTTACCGAAGCAGAAAAATATTTTGGAACTTACGCTACTGATACAGCACCAAATTTATATGTCCAATATTTAGCTAATGGAGATTATAATGATCAATCTAGATACTTAGGTTTAAATTTTAGCTATAATGATGAATATGCTGATGTTTTAGTTAATTTAAATAAAATTATTGAATTATGTAATGATCCTTTAACGAAAGTTGATGCGGCAACCAATGGTTCATTAAATAACCAAAAAGCTGTATCTAAAATAATGAGAGCTTTTATGTATTGGAGTATGACCGATAGATGGGGAATGTTACCTTATACCGAATCTCTAAAAGAAACTGAAAATAAATTTCCAAAATATGATACACAAGAAGATATATACAAAGGATGTTTTGCTGAAATAGATGATGCCTTAGCTATTATAGATTCAGGAAATGCACCTAAAGGAGATATATTACTTGGAGGAAGCATGGATAGATGGAAAAAGTTTGCAAACACTCTTAGAGTTGTTATGGCATTAAGAATATCGAAACAAGTTTCTTCTCCAACAGGATATGCTGCTGTAGAATTTAACAAAGGTATTACAGGTGCAATTACATCTAATGCTGACAACATTTATTATACTTTTCTTTCTGATGATAGTAATGATAATCCATGGCAAGATCGTTTTGAAAGTAGAAAAGATTATGTATTAGCTAATACATTTGTTAATTCATTAATCGGTTCAGGTACTTCAACGACCCCTGAAGATCCTAGATTAGAAAAGTATGGTGAAAAATCATCAAATACTTTAGTTTACGCAGGAGGTATATATGGTGCTAAAAATAACACTGCTGATTTCTCTTTCATTACAAGTAATATTATTAATGAAAGTACTGCTCCAGCTATGCTTTTCGTTTACTCACAAATTGAATTTGCAAAAGCAGAAGCTGTCCTTTTAGGATGGTATACAGGAAATACAAGTACTTTTTATAATAAAGCTATTCAAGCATCAATGGACCAATGGGATGTAAATATTACTGATGCTGCAACATATATCAGTAACCACCCTTATACAAGCCTTAATGATATCGCAAACCAAAAACAAGTTGCTTTATTTATGCAAGGTTATGAAGCATGGGCAGAATGGAGAAGATATAAAGCTTTAGGAGTTGCACCTGCTTTAACTATTATTTCTAACCCTATAAACGGAACAGGGATACCACAAAGACATGCATATCCTGGTAGTGCACCTACTTTAAACTTGGATGAATACAATAATGCTGTTTCAATTCAAGGTGCTGATGACTTAGACACTGTATTATGGTGGGCTAAATAAAATACATCTTTATAACAAAAAAACCACCTCTAACAAGGTGGTTTTTTTATACAATAAATTCAACTACCTTTGCAGCATGGAAGAAAACACTACTATATTTGGTATTAGAGCAATTATTGAAGCTATTGAAAGTGAAGCTTCAATTAATAAAGTATATTTACAAAAAGGACTTCGTGGAGAATTATTTTTTGAATTAGACAAATTATTAAGAAAAAACAAAGTTTCAATAAGTGTTGTACCTACTGAAAAATTAGATAGATTATCTAAACACAGTAATCATCAAGGAGCTGTTGCTAGAATTTCTCCTGTTGATTTTCATGATTTAGAAACTTTAATTGAAACTACTTTAGAATCTGACAAAACACCTTTATTTTTATTATTAGACCAAGTATCTGATGTTAGAAACTTTGGTGCTATTATTAGAACTGCTGAATGTACTGGAGTAAACGGTATTATTATCCAAAGAAGTGGTAGTGCTCCTGTAAATGCTGAAACAATTAAAACATCGGCAGGTGCAGCTTTTAAAATCCCTATTTGTAAAGTTGACCATATTAAAGATGCTATGTTTCAATTACAAGCTGAAAATATAAAATTAGTTGCCGCTACCGAGAAAACAGAAGACTCTGTTTTTGATGTTGATTTTAATCAGCCAATTGCTATTGTAATGGGTTCTGAACACAAAGGTGTTAGTAACTCTGTATTAAAAATGGTAGACTATAAAGCCAAATTACCTTTACTTGGTGATATTGAATCTTTAAATGTTTCTGTTGCTTGTGGAGTTTTTCTTTATGAAACTATCAGACAAAGACAATAAATATTACAAAATTATAAAAATTAAAATCCTGCTTTTTGCAGGATTTTTTTATATCTTATTTTATGTAAAAAATAAAAAAACTTGTAAATTTTTTATTATAAGCAACAAAGCCTAGCCCCGATTGAAGCAATTGTTTGAGCTCTTTTTTGTTTTTTTCTTCAAAAAAATAAAAAAAGCGAGTGCGAAAAGCGGGAAATTGCTTCTAAAAAAATCACTTTGAAATAATATAATTGATTTTTAAAACTTTCGGCACATCAATTTTAGCTACTTTATTTTCAGATTCCATTTCTTTGTTTTCTTGATGACTTCCCTCCTCTTCTTCTTCGATAATTGGCGGTACATAATTTCCTTGCTCATCAAATAGTTCATCAAAAGCTGTTTTAGAAAATACAAATTTTTCTTTTATCACACCTTTTTTTCGATAAAAAACAGCCAATAAAACCCCTGTAATAAACCCTGATAAATGCCCTTCCCACGAAATACCGTCTTTAATTGGTAACACGTACCAAATCATACTTCCGTATAAAAAAATCATAATTAAGGAAACCGCTACAAGTCGATATTGTTTTTTAATAATTCCGCTGAAAAAGACAAAACTAAAAAGTAAATAAACAATACCACTTGCGCCAATATGATAGGATTCACGAGCAATTACCCAAGTTAAAAACCCTGTAAATAACCCACCAAAAATCAATATTTTTAAGGCAACACCTCTGTAGAAATAAAACAAACTTGCACAAAGGACAAATAAAGGCACTGAATTATTAAACAAATGTCCTGTGTCACCATGAATAAAAGGCGAGGTTAAAACTCCTTTTAAACCTGTTATTTCTCTTGGTAAAATTCCGAATTTATTAAAATTGAAACCAAAAGTAATTTCTATCCAATATATAAACCATATTGAAATGACAAAAATAAATGGTATTAAAAAAACGCTGTTCGAATATTTTAATTGAGTATCTGTTTTCATAATTATTGAGATATCAAAAATAAATCCAACTAAAAATTTCGGAACATCTGTCAGAAATCTTTGGTATTTTTACAAAATGAATCAACCTTTGGCAGAAAGAATACGTCCGCAGAACCTATCCGATTATATAAGTCAACAACATTTAGTTGGCGAAAACGGAATTTTAACCAATCATATTAAACAAGGAATAATTCCTTCGTTAATTCTTTGGGGACCTCCCGGAATTGGAAAAACAACCTTAGCAAATATTATTGCAAATGAATCGGGTCGTCCTTTTTATACGTTAAGCGCTATAAGTTCTGGCGTAAAAGATGTTCGTGAAATAATTGAAAAAGCTAAAAAAAGTGGGGGTTTATTTAGTCAAAAAAATCCTATTTTATTTATTGATGAAATTCATCGCTTTAGCAAATCGCAACAAGACTCTTTACTTGGAGCTGTTGAAAAAGGTTGGGTAACCTTAATTGGTGCAACTACCGAAAACCCAAGTTTTGAAGTAATACCTGCACTACTCTCTCGTTGTCAGGTATATATTTTAAATTCTTTTCATAAAAATGATTTAATCGCGCTTTTACATAGAGCGATGAAAAAAGATACATTTATTGCTGATAAAAAAATTACCTTAAAAGAAACCGATGCTTTATTACAAGTTTCTGGTGGCGATGCTCGTAAACTTTTAAATATTTTTGAATTATTAGTTGCCCCTGAAATAGAAGTTGAAATTACTAATGAACTTGTTTTATCAAAAATTCAAAAAAACACAGTTCGATATGATAAAACAGGCGAACAACATTATGATATTGCTTCAGCTTTCATAAAATCGATACGAGGAAGCGACCCAAATGCAGCAGTTTATTGGTTAGCAAGAATGATTGAAGGCGGTGAAGATGTAAAATTTATTGCTCGTAGAATGCTTATTGCAGCTTCCGAAGATATTGGAAATGCAAATCCAACAGCTTTTATTATGGCAAATAACACGTTTCAATCTGTTTCTGTAATTGGATATCCTGAATCGAGAATTATTTTAAGTCAGTGTGCTATTTATTTGGCAAACTCTCCAAAAAGTAACGCTTCTTATATAGCTATTGGTGAAGCTCAAAATTTAGTAAAGACAACTGGCGACTTACCCATTCCACTACATTTAAGAAATGCTCCGACAAAATTAATGAAAGATTTAAATTACGGAAAAGACTATGCCTATTCACATAATTATTCAGGAAATTTTGTGAGTCAAGAATTTTTACCCGATGAAATTAAAAACACCAAATTATACGAACCTGGTAATAATACACGTGAAAATCAATTTAGAGAATTACTTAAACAACGTTGGAAGGATAAATATAAGTATTAAAAAAAAGAGTGTATTGTAAAAATGCACTCTTTTTATTTTTAGATAAAAAACAAGTAATATTTAAAACTTTACTTGATATTTTTCTATTGTTTTAATTCCTTTTTTATAATATTCGGCAATCCAAATATCATTATTTTTATAGATGATTCCGTTTTCATCTTCAATAACAAAAACATCTTTAACACTAGTCTTTAGTATTTTAAAAATAATTTTTGGATTTGCATCTACTAACTGAAAACCATTTTTTGTTGGTTGAGCATATAAGTTAATAACTGAAATTTTATTAGTAATAACAAAATTATCTATTGTTTTTTCAACTACCAATTTACTTTGATTATCGTTTTTTTGAATAAGAGTTGGTGTATAATTATACTTTAAAGCTTTTATCGATTTAAAAGAATTTCGAATCGCTTCACGATATGCTTTTTTATAATTTTTAATTTTACTTCTTCCTTCTTTTGATGAAAACACTTCTTTATTACTACAATCTTTAAGAGTAATACTATTTTTTGTTGTAAACAAACTAGACGCATCAGTAAGCACTGCTGTTAATGCTAAACACCTATTTTCGGCTAAGTCGTTAGGTAAAACCTCGTCGGCTAAAAAGACCGTAAAACCATGTTTTTTAAATAAAAATTTAGTTAATGAACTTGTTTGATATTGATCGACAGTTTTAAAAAAGTCAAATTTATTGGGTACAATAATATATTTGTAATTTTCAACTTTTTTTTGAGCAAATATTGATGTTGTTATCATCAATAAAATAATAGTTGTTTTCTTCATTATTTTACTTTTATGTGTTAAAAAACGATTATAAATAATCTTTTAAATTAATTAAATTATTAATAGTCAATACTCCTGAATTCTCTTTTATTTCTGATGTAAAATGAATTGCTAACATCCCTGAATTTAATGCTCCTAAAACATCTGCTTCATAACTATCACCTATCATTATTGCGTTTTCTGGTACAGTTTTAACTTTATCTAATGCAAATTCAAAAACTTTGGAATTTGGTTTTTTTAACCCTATGCTTTCTGATGTTATTATTTGATTAAAGTAATTAGCAATTCCTGAATTTTGCAATTTTTTATTTTGAATTTCTTCAAAACCATTTGTTATGATATGTAGTTCATATTTTTGCTGTAAATATTTTAAAATCTCAACAGTATTGTCAAATAAATGATTATAAGTTGAAAGATATTTTATGTACAAATCTGAAATTAAATGAATTAAATTAGGTGTTACTTTATAATTTAAAGCATCAAAAACTTCTTTTAATCTATTAAATCTTAAATCTGATTTAGAAATTTTATCTTCTCTATATAATTTCCAGTATTTTAAATTTACAGGCATATAAACTTTTAAAAAATCATCTATATTAAGTTTAATATTTTGTTCTTGAAAAATTTGTTGAAAAGTTAATTTTGAATTTTTATCAAAATCCCACAGAGTATGATCTAAATCAAAAAAAATATGTTTAACATCCATATTGGTTTATTTTTATAATTTATATTAATTAAGTTCTGGCTATTTTTAGAGTAGCACTATAAAGCCTTCTCCATCCTCTCCAACGTTGATAATTACTTAAACTTTCGTTATGAAAAATAGTAATAAAAACACCATTTACAGCTTTTACTTCATTTTTTAAATCTCTTATTTTACCCAATGATTGTTTTGGTGTTAACTTCATATAATCGTTTAATGTTGTATCAATTAAAGCAAAAGGAAACACTTTTAAAGGTGTTTGAATTTCAAAAGCTAAATCGTAAAAATAAAAAGGAGTACAAGTACTTGCTCTGAACCCGCTATGACTTGTATATCCCATAGAATAATCCTCGGCTATTTCTAAATCTATTAAATTTTGATAAGTTTCAGGTAATGATAATCTTAAAAAATGCTGACGAGAACGTTTTATCGGCATATTAATAATATTTTCTAAACGTTCTTTTTCTTTTTTTAATAATACATTATCACTCATTGTATGATATGATGGATGTAAACCTACCCTAGCATAATCAACCATATCTTTTATCAATAATTTAAACTTAGTTTTTGATGCAGATACATTGGTGTCAAATGTTGTATAATCACCTATTAGAAAGAAAAAAACAGTTCTAACTTTATATATTTTTTTTAATTCTAATATCGATTTAAAAGTATCAAAAGGATCTCGTTTGATATTAAATACAACAGCAAATCGATCCCAAATAGTAAAAATTTTCAATTGTGATGCATCTTTTAAAAACCCACCTATCGTTCTTATAAAACTTTTATGCTTATAAGCAAAAGCATTGTCAACATCAATAGTAGAAATGTATTCATATTTTCTAGTAGCATGTTCGTAATCTGGAAACTTTATTTTTAAAATTTCTAAAAATTTATATGCCCAAATATCAACAAGTGGCTTTTCTAAAAAACCATTTTTAAAAGCAATACTTTCTGTAGCCAAAAAACGAGCATGCGTATCTTTTATGTGAGGTAGATACTCTTCGTATCTAGAAATCAAATAAAAAGTTGCGGCAAAAATATCAAAAGGAATTTCAGATTTTTCATCTGTAGCAAAAAAACAAGGAATACTATCCCATTTTTTAATATGTATTTCAAAATTTTTTACTCCTTGCTGATTTAACAACTCGTTACTTTTAATAAAAAACTCTTTACCTAATGCTACCTTTGTGTATGAAAATTTAGGTCCATTATATGCTACAAACTCTTCTACTGTTGATGTAAATTGAATCGATATTTGTAAAATACGTGTAAAAACACGTTTAAAAACATACCGAATACGAGGTGTAATTTCTGGGGTATATATCAGTATCATAGTTGTTCGATGATTTTCAGAGAACATAAGTAAGTATTAATATTACTTTTCATCTACAGAGCTAAAATACGTTTTGTTCCGTAATTATTAAATGATTCTTATCTTTTTATCTAACGTAATACAGCTTCTTTATTTTTAATAATAAATAAAACACCTTACTCGCTTTTGATTTTACTAATAAGTGATTAATCTGTAAGATTAACCTCAACTCTTTACAAGGTTTATTATCTAATATACAATATTTTATTAAATTCTTTTTCATAAGGTATTCTATCAAAAATAGTTATAAATACAATCCATTTTTTGCACAAGCCAAAGAACCGCTGTATATTTGCACACTATTTTTTAAATTAAAACATGAAGATTATTATAGCTGGTGCTGGAGATGTTGGTTTCCATTTAGCTAAACTCCTTTCTTACGAGTCACAAGATACTTATGTTATTGACTCTGATGGCGAAAAGCTAAATTACATCAATAACCATTTAGACGTTATCACTAAAAAAGGTGACGCTACTTCTATTAATTTATTAAAAGAAATAGGTATTGAATCTGCTGATTTGTTGTTAGCAGTTACTGAAAGCCAAAACACTAATTTTACAATATCAGTAATAGGGAAAGCACTAGGTGTAAAAAAAACCATTGCTAGAATTAACAATCCTGAGTTTTTAAAGAACGATAGTATTAACTTTAAAAATTTTGGTGTTGATTTTATGATTTCTCCTGAAGCTTTAGCTGCCGAAGAAATAAAAATGCTTTTAAATCAATCTTCTTTTAACGATACTGTTGCTTTTGAAAATGGTGTGTTTAATATAATGGGAACAACCCTTGGATATAAATCTCCTATATTAAATTTAACCGTAAAAGAAGCTAAAGAAAAATTTAGTTTGGTTGATTTTATTACTATCGCCATAAAACGAGAAGGAATTGCACAAACAATTATTCCTCGTGGTGACACTACTTACAAAATTAACGATCAAGTTTATTTTTCAGTACCAAATTATAGTATTAATAAACTACATCCTATTATTGGTAAAAAGCAAATAGACATTAAAAATGTAATGATTCTTGGCGGAAGTAATATTGGTCAGAAAACATCTAAAAGTCTTTGTAAAGATAATTTTAATGTAAAACTCATTGAACGTAAAAAAGAAAAAGCCTTAAACATTGCTGAAGATTTAATAGACACTTTAGTTATTCATGGTGATGGTAGAGATTTAGAGCTTTTAGAAGAAGAAAACATCCGAGAAATGGATGCTTTTATTGCTGTTACTGGCGATTCTGAAACCAACATAATGTCTTGTTTAGTAGCAAAATCGAAAGGTGTTAAAAAAACAATAGCATTAGTTGAAAACATGGATTACATCCATATTTCACAAACTATTGGTATTGATACGCTTATCAATAAAAAATTAATTGCGGCAAGTAATATTTTTCGACACATTCGTAAAGGAGAAATTTTAGCACTAGCCAACTTACATAATATTGATGCCGAAGTTTTTGAGTTTGAAGTGCAACTAAATGCAAAAGTAACTCAAAAACCAATTAAAGAATTACGCTTCCCTAGAGAAGCAGTTTTTGGAGGTGTAATTAGAGATGGAAAACCTCATATGTCTTTTGGTGATTTTCAATTACAAAGTGGCGATAAAGCAATTGTTTTTTGCTTACCCGAAGCAATATCAATTGTAGAAGATTTATTCAACTAATGGAGAATTTTAATTTAAAACTAATTTATCGATTTTTAGGAATAACAGCGATTCTTAATGGGCTATTTATGTGGCTTACCTTACCTTTTAGTTTTTATTATGATGAACCTTCTAAATGGGGTATATTAAATGCTGCTATTATTACCGTAGCTATAGGGTTGATTCTTTATTTTTTTAATAAACCTGATACAAAAAAAATAAAGAAAAAAGAAGGATACCTCATTGTTACCTCAGGCTGGCTTATTTTAACAGTTACAGGAATGCTTCCTTATTTATTTTCTGGTAGTATCCCAAGTATCACAAACGCCCTTTTTGAAACTATTTCAGGATATTCAACAACAGGGTCATCTATTTTAACTGACATAGAATCTATGCCGAAAGGAATTCTATTTTGGCGTAGTGCTACTCACTGGATTGGTGGAATGGGAATTATTGTACTTACCATTGCAATATTGCCTTTATTAGGAATTGGAGGAATGCAATTATTTATGGCAGAAGCTCCAGGACCATCAGCAGATAAATTACACCCTCGTATTACAGATACAGCAAAACGTTTATGGCAAATTTACGTACTACTAACTCTTACTCAATTTTTATTATTGAAAGTAGCAGGTATGGGCTGGTTTGATGCACTTAATCATGCAATGGCAACTATTAGTACAGGTGGATTTTCAACGAAAAATGCAAGTGTTGCTCATTGGAACGGGAATCCTATCATACAATATATCATCATATTGTTTATGTTTTTGGCAGGTACAAATTTTGTACTCACCTATTTTGCATTAAAAGGAAAAGTTAGAAAAGTAATTCAGAGCGAAGAATTTAAATATTATTTATTCGGAGTATTAGGAATTTCTAGTATTATTGCTATTATGATTATTTTTAATCAAGATCCTTTATTACATACTTCTATTGAGCATCCGATGGTTTTTGGTAAAGTTGAAAGTGCTATACGACACTCTTTATTTTCCGTGATTTCAGTAATAACAACGACAGGTTTTGTAACTGCCGATTTTACTATGTGGAGCTTTTTTGTAACAGCAATATTCTTTTCATTATTTTTTTTAGGAGGATCAGCAGGTTCTACTTCGGGTGGAGTAAAAATTGTAAGACATATTATTTTATTAAAAAGTAGTTTCTTAGAATTTAAAAAATCTTTACATCCTAATGCAATAATACCTGTTCGTTATGATGGTAAGGCTGTTAAGCAAACTATTGTTTTTAACATATTATCTTTCTTTGTTTTATATATGTTAATATTTATTATGGGAAGTATAATATTAACGTTCTTTGGATTAGAGTTTTACTCTGCTTTAGGAGCTTGTGCATCTTCTTTAGGAAACGTTGGTCCAGGTTTAGGAAGTGTAAGTCCTGTTGATAATTTTAATCATTTATCAACAGGCGCTAAATGGTTCTGTTCTTTTTTAATGCTTATTGGTCGTTTAGAACTTTTTACTGTATTAGTTTTATTTACACCTTTCTTTTGGAGAAAAAATTAATTATAACTAATAAAATAAATATTTTCTTCAAAAATTTATTTTATACCATTTATAATTACCTTTAACATCATTTTCAATATCCTTAAGGTTGTTTCCCTAAAAAAATTTAAGTTTGTAATAACTGTTGTTACCACATATGGAACAATAGATAATACTGCTTTAAAAGATGTTATTAATAATTATACAGGTATTACTGATGCTACTTATTTAAATTTTACATCAGAAGCAAATCAAACAAATTCATATTTAATTTCTAGTGGAATATACTAAATTTGTTTTAAATACAACTGAAGATAAAAACTCATCTTCAATAAAAATTAAATATATTAATGATAAAACTAAAGGTCAGTTTTACATTTATACAAATGCTAAAAATTCTGACGATAATATTAAACCTGAATTAGAAACTGTAAGTATTTACAAATCTGAAAAAAATAGTATAACAATTACAGGTTTACAAACTGAAACAAATTCCTTAAATATATACTCTACTTTAGAATGAGTAAATCATTTAAATTTAAGTCAACAAAAATTAATGTTATTCAATTGCCTAAAATACTCCAATCAAAACAGAAAAATAAATTATGAATAAAGGCTATTTTTGAGGTTTCATTTTTTTTTCATATTATTGGATAATAAAACCTCGATTGTTTCGGGGTTTTATTATTTTTATAACCTATGATTTTACAAAAACAATTAGACGATAAAACTATTTTATGGCTTCAACATAACAATCAATATATAATTGTTGAGCCTATTGTAGCCGAAATAGCATCACTTTTAAACACGAATACTTCTATAGAAGAAATTACAACACTTTTATCAAACAAAGTAAACGCACCACTTCAAGAGATAACTCATTTTATTGATGATATTGCTAAGTTATTAATCCCTAAAGTAAAAGATGATGTTAAAAAAACGATTCTAAAAGTACCAGAAAACTTCGAATACAATTATTATTACAAAATGAATAACATTACTATTAAAGTAAGTTATTTATCTGATTTTGAAAAATTATTAGTACATCCGAAGTTTGCACATTTAGAAGTACAAGAACCTTTAAATATAAATTATCACTACGAGGTTTATAGTAATGAAACTCATATTTCTTTTTCAATTGATAAAAAAGTTATAAATACTTGGGAATTAAATGAAGTTCATTATTTTCAAGGAAAATTTTCTATGAAAATAGTTGAACATATACATTTAAAAGAAGAAAAAGAATGGCTTGGTGTTTTTCATGCATCAGCAATAAGTAACGGTAAAGAATCTATGCTTTTTTTAGGTGATTCAGGTAACGGAAAAAGTACCTCGTTAGCATTATTACAAGCAAACGATTTTACTTGTTTAGCAGATGATTTTGTTCCTATTGATTCTCAAAAAAAACATATTTATAGTTTTCCTTCGGCTATTTCAATTAAAAAAAATAGTTTAGATACATTACTTCCTATTTACCCTGAGTTAAAAACTTCAGCCGAATTTCATTTTAAAAAACTTAATAAAATTGTTCGATATTTAATACCTAACAATACAAATTATCAACAACATTTACCTTGTAAAGCATTAATTTTTATCAAATATGAAAAAAATAGTGATTTACAAATTGATGAAATTTCTAAGCTAAATGCTTTTCAACAATTAGTTCCTGATTCTTGGTTATCTCCAATTTCTGAAAATGCTGAAAAATTTATGAACTGGTTTGAAAAACTTCCTTGTTATCAACTTACTTATTCTGATAACAAAAAAATGATTGAAACTGTGCATAAAATTTTTAATAATGAACTATAAAGAAACTTTATTTTTTATCGGAAAATGTTTAACTATTACTCATGAAAAAGGTAATCGTATTTTAGTTGAGAAAGAACTGAAAAAAGGTACTATAAATTGGGATAACATAGTTAAAATAACTACAGCACATTATGTATTTCCAGCTTTATACTGTAATTTAAAACGTGCTGATTTCCTTCATTATTTACCTCAAGATTTGGTTGAATATATGAAGTATATTTCAGATTTAAATCGAGAACGAAATAAAAAAATTATTACAGAAGCTAAAGAAATTAACACACTATTATTAGCAAATAATATTACACCTATTTTTTTAAAAGGCACAGGGAATTTATTAGAAGGTTTATATGAGGATATTGCTGAAAGGATGGTTGGTGATATTGATATTGTTTTTTCTAAAAATGACTATAATAAAGCGATTGAAATACTACTTTCTAATAATTATTCTAAAGTACATAAAACAACTTATGATTTCCCTTCATTTAAGCACTACCCGCGTTTACAAAAAGAAAATAAAATTGCTGCAATAGAAATTCATAAAGAGCTTCTACTTGAAAAGTACTCAAGAGAGTTTAATTATAATTTTATAAAAAAAGACACATTAGTCATTAATAATGTAAAAACAATGAGCTACCAAAACCAATTAGCGCTATCTATCATTGCTTCACAAATTAATGATAATGGTCAATTTTATAATTCTATATCTTTAAGAAACTCTTATGATGTTTTTTTACTTTCTATAAAAACAGACTCCTTAAAAGCTATTGATAATTTTAATTTATTATTTGATCCTTTAAATAATTTTTTAGCCTGCTCTAAAAAAGTACTTAATTCAAAATTTATAACTTTTGAAAATACCCAAAATACAACCAAGCATCTTAATAAATTTTTATTTTCAATAAAGAACATCAAAAAATCTAATAAAAAAAGAAAAAGAACTGCTAGAAAATTATATCTAAAATCTAGGTTAAGTATTATTCAACAATCTTTTTTTAATAAAGAAATGAGAAGTTGGTTATTCAATAGATTGACGGATATAAATTGGATTAAAGAAAAAATTGGTATCTCTAAATAAAATTCTTAACTTCATCAAAATCTAATCCTCCGTAATTACCAGAACTCATTAATAATAAAGCTGTATTTTCTAAATTTTGATTAAATAAAAATTCTTTAAAATCTGCTGGATTTGTATAAATAATTAAATCATCACGTTCAAAAGAAGTTGCTATTTGTTGTTCAGTAACTTCTTTTAATTGTTTTATTTTTACTGCATCTGGAGAATAAAAAACAACTGCTTTATCAGCTTTAGCTAATGCTCCTTTATACTCTTTTAAAAATTCTGCGTTTAAGCTAGAATACGTATGTAATTCTAAACACGCTAAAACAGTACGTTCTTTATATTGATTTTTGACAGCTGTTGTAGTCGCTTTTACTTTACTTGGGCTGTGAGCAAAATCTTTAAAAATTACCGAACTTTTATTTTCTGCAACTTTTTCTAAACGCTTACTTGCTCCTTTAAAACTAGCAATTGCTTCATAAAATTCATCTTCATCAATTCCCATATGCTGACAAATCCACTTTGCTCCTGCTATATTTTGTAAATTATGTTTTCCAAAAACTTCTAAAGGCAAATCTCCATCTGAAGTATCAATATAAGTAACTCCATTATCAATAAAATATTCAGGTGTTTGATATGGATATTTTTTTATCGGATTAGTAGAATTTTCTACAATATCTTTTAAAACAGCATCTTCTTCATTATACACCATCATTCCGCCATTTATTAGCGAATCTGTAAAAATTTTAAACTGCTCATTATAGTTTTCAATAGTTGGAAACACGTTAATATGATCCCAAGCAATACCGCTTAACAATGCAATATTTGGTTTATATAAATGAAATTTCGGACGCATATCTATTGGCGAACTTAAATACTCATCACCTTCTAAAACAATAAAATCATTTTCTTCGGTTAAATGAACCATGGTTTCAAAACCATCTAACTGCGCTCCTACCATGTAATCTACTTCTCTTTCATGATAATTCATCACATGTAAAATCATCGAAGTAATGGTTGTTTTTCCGTGAGAACCACCAATAACTACACGAGTTTTGTCTTTTGATTGCTCATATAAAAATTCTGGATAAGAATAAATTTTAACACCTAATTCTTGTGCTTTTAACAATTCTGGATTGTCTTTTTTGGCGTGCATCCCTAAAATTATAGCATCTAAATCAGTGGTTATCTTTTCAGAAAACCAACCAAATTCATTTGGTAATAATCCATATTTTTCTAAACGAGCTTTAGATGGATTATGAATTGTATCGTCACTTCCTGTTATGATGTCTCCTTTTTGATGTAACGCAATTGCTAAATTATGCATTGCACTTCCGCCGATTGCTATAAAATGTACTTTCATTTAAATATTCTAAATTTTATGTAAAGATAATAAACTATGAAAATTCGTTCGTACTATTTCAAAATAATAATTTGAAGCTATTTCCCGCTTTCCGCACTCGCTCTTTTTATTTTTTTAAAAAGGAAAAAAACAAAAAGGAGCTCAAACAATTGCTACAATCGGGGCTAGGAATTTTTACTACTTTTCAATGTATTTTAACAACCTTATTATAGAAATTAGCAATACTTTAATAAAAAACCAAAATAATTGGCTCGTTTTTTGTTTGGATAGACTTACCAAATAATTACAATAGTTTCACTATTATTAATTACCTTTAAAGCTAGACTAAATTAAAGAACAATATTAATTTACTTGTACTTTAAATACTATAAAACATCCGTTATGAAAAAAGTCACAACACTGTTATTTATGATTACATTTTTTGCTACCACACTAAACGCTCAAGAAAATTACGAAGGTCTTTGGGAACAGGTACAGAAATTTGAAAATGAAAATTTACCAAAATCAGCTTTAAAAATAGTAGAAACTATTTACGCTAAAGCGGATGTTTCTAAAAATTCGCCACAAATTATTAAAGCACTTTTTTATAAAAGTAAATTTTCGTTGACTTTAGAAGAAGATGCGCAATTAAAAATTATCAATCAGTTTAAAATACATATTGATAAAAGCTCATTTCCTACCAAAAATGTATTAGAAAATGTATTGGCAAATTTATATTGGCAATATTTTAATCAAAATAAATGGAAATTTTATAACAGAACAAAAACAAGTGAAAAAGTTGATAATATCGATTTTAGAACTTGGGATTTAGATACACTTTTTGCTGAAATTCACACCTATTATCAAAAATCATTAGAAAATAAAACAGCCTTACAACAAACCGATATTCGTGAGTTTAAAGATATTTTATACATTGTGCAAGGTTCAAAAGAATATCGCCCTAGCCTATTTGATTTTTTAGCACATAACGCTCTTGATTTTTATAAAACATCAGAAACAAACATTACAAAACCAAATTATCAGTTTAAAATTGATAATTCTGAATTAATAGGAACTGCAAAAAAATTCACTAAAATAAAATTAGTTACAAAAGATGCAATATCGCTTCAATTTAATGCATTAAAAATTTATCAAGAATTAATTAATTTTCATCTAAAAAACAAAAATTTAAAAGCCTTAGCTACGGTAGATTTAGAGCGTTTAAATTTTGTAAATAATCATGCTATTTTTAATGATAAACAAAATTTATTTTTACAAACATTAAAATCATCCGAAGAAAAACAGCAAAAAAATGCTATTTCAGGATTGTATAGTCATCAAATTGCAGAAGTTTACAGACAACAAGCAAATAGTTATCAACCTAATAAAAATGAAGATTTCCGTTTTAAAAATAAAGAAGCATTAGTTATTTGTGATGCTGTAATTGCGAAATTTCCGAAGAGTGTCGCATCAGAAAAATGTAAAGCTTTAAAAGGACAAATAACAAACAAATCACTGTCACTTTTATCAGAAAAATTTAGTCCTATAAATACAGCTTCTCGCTTATTACTTACTTACAATAATATTGATAAACTTTATTTTACCGCTTATAAAATTGACAAAAAGAAAATAACGGAATTAAACAATATTTACAAAGAAGAAGAGCGAATCAATTTTATTAAAAAACTGAATAAAGTAACTTCTTGGAATACTAAATTAAGAAATGAATTCGATTACAAACAGCATACTACAGAAGTAATTGTTCCGAAATTTACGCAAGATAATTATTTAATTGTAGCTCATTGAAAATAGTATTTTAAATACCGATACTTTATATGCTACAGCAAATATTCAAGTAAGTAACTTAGTGTTAATTGAAAATACGGATAACAATATAACAAAGTATCAAGTTGTAAATAGAAATACAGGAAAACCAATTGAAAATACCCAATTATTATTACAAAATAATGAACGTAGAGGTGAAAAAAAATTACATAAAAAATTAATTACAGATAAAAATGGTTTTGCAACTTATATAAGCAATGATAGATATTATAATGTATCAATAACGGTTACATCGAAAAATGATACCGCTATTTTTGGCAATTACTACTTATATAAACAATGAAAAAAATACGGTAAAAAAGAACAAAGAAAGTATTACAATAAAACCATTTATTTTTACTGATAGAAGTATTTATAGACCAGGGCAAACGGTTTATTTTAAAACAATTTTAATTCAAAAGAAAGGAGAAAAAAACACCTCTTTTTCAAATTCATATATTGAAGTAACATTAAATGATATAAACGGACAAAAAGTAAAAACCTTAGATTTAAAACTAAATGAATTTGGTTCGGCATCTGGTGAAATTATATTACCAAATACAGGTTTAACAGGTGAATATAATTTTTCTATTCGTAAAAATTCAAAAGAAAAAAACAGTCTTATAAACGGTATTCCTTTTTACTTTGAACAAGAAAATAATATCAATACTATTTCAGTTGAAGAATACAAACGTCCAAAATTTGAAACTGATTTTAATCCAGTTACCGAAACTTTTAAAGTAAATGATATTATTACCGTAAACGGATTTGCAAAAGCTTTTTCAGGTGCAAATGTTACCGATGCTAAAGTTGTATATCGTGTACATAGAAAAGTACAGTATCCGAGTTGGTGGTATTGGCGTGGTGCTAATTCATCCGTAGAAGCTCAAGAAATTACACACGGAGAAACAGTTACAGATGTATCAGGTAATTTTTCAATTCAATTTAAAGCGATACCTGACCAAAGTGTAAACAAAGAAAGTCTGCCTGTTTTTAATTACGAAATTACCGCAGATATTACCGATGTAAACGGAGAAACACGAAGCACAACCACTATTGTAAATGTTGGATATCATGCTTTATTGGCTTCTTTACAAATTAATTCGATGCTTAATAAAGACGAAAAACAGCACGAAATAACTATTACAACCAACAATTTAAACGGACAATTTACACCTAGTAAAGGAACTGTAAAAATTTACAAGCTTCAAGCACCTAAAAACCCGTTGCGTAAAAGACCTTGGAATACGCCTGATTATCAAGATATTTCTGAAAATGAATTCAATAAATTATTTCCGCATGATGCCTATTCTAAAGAAGAAATAAATCAAACTACTTGGAAAAAAGGTGCGCTTGTTTTTGAAGAATCTTTTGATACACAAAAATCAACAGCACTTATTTTAAATCATCTTAAAAATTGGACTTCAGGAGCATATATTGCTGTTTTAAATACGACAGATAAATTTAATCAAAAAGTAACAGACAAAGCACATTTTAATATTACGAGTACATCCGAAGAAAAAGTAGCTGATAATCAATTGTTTTTTATCAAAACAGATAAAAAAATGTATAATATTGATGAAACTGTTTGCGTACAAATTGGCTCGGCATCAAAAGATATGACTGTAATTGTTGAAATTGAAAAAGATTATAAAACGATTGACACTAAATTTATTCATCTAAATAATGAAATAAAAAACATTGAAATCCCTGTTAATAAAGAGGATGTTAAAGGTTTTGCTATCAAATATTATTTTGTAAATTATAATTCTTTTGATACTGGATTATTAAATATTTCAGTAGAAAATCAACAAGAAAATATCAGTATTGAAACCAATACTTTTAGAGATAAATTACAACCTGGAACTACCGAAAAATGGAGTTTCACTATTAAAAATGATAAGAAAAACAAAGTAACTGCTGAAGTTTTAGCAAGTATGTACGATGCTTCTTTAGATGAATTTAAATCTCATAATTGGTCATTTAACCCAATAAGAACAGCTACTTATTATTCTCGTGGAAATTCGTCAAGTGCGTATCATAGTTTTGGAAACGAGCATTTTCGAGTTTTTAATAGACAGTATTCAAATAGTTATTCAAATCAACAATATGATAAACTAAAATGGTTTGGATTCAGATTTGGTGAAGATTATCGTCGTAGAACGATGATGAGTAAAAATAGTAGTCGAGGAATGAACATGGATATTTCTGAAAGTGGAGCTATTCAAGAAGAAGAAGAATTAGTTGAAGAAACTGTTATTGAATCAACTGAAACAGATGAAAGTGAACTAACAGAAATTGAAGATAGTTCTTTTTCTAAAAACAAATCTGATGTAAATGACAAACCAAAAAACACCTCTTTAAAAGGCATTAAAATCCGTAAAAACCTGCAAGAAACGGCTTTCTTTTATCCGCATTTAACTACTGATAAAAAAGGAAACATCTCTTTTCGTTTTACAACTCCTGAGGCGTTAACCAAATGGAAATTGCAATTATTAGCACATACAAAAGAAGCTTTATCGGCTACTAAAACACTTACAACCGTAACTCAAAAAGAATTAATGATTACACCAAATGCGCCACGATTTTTAAGAGAAGGTGACAACATAACTTTGAGTGCTAAAATTTCGAATTTATCCGAAGAAAACCTAGCAGGAATTTCTCAATTAATTTTAACGGATGCCATTACAGGAAAAGAAATTAATTTGTTAGATAATTCAACAAAAAATCAAAGTTTTAGTGTAAATTCAAAAGGAAATACTAGTGTTTCTTGGAACTTAGCTATTCCTGATGACATCCAAGCTGTTCAATATAAAATTGTAGCAAAGGCTGACAATTTTTCTGATGGTGAACAAAATGTGTTACCTGTTTTATCGAACAGAATGTTGGTTACCGAAACCTTGCCGATGTGGGTCGGTTCGAATCAAACAAAAACTTTTACGCTTGATAAATTGAAAAACAATACTTCTACAAGTTTAAAACATCATAAATTAACTTTAGAAATAACCTCAAATCCTGCGTGGTATGCGGTGCAAGCTTTGCCGTATTTAATGGAATATCCGTATGAATGTAGCGAACAAACTTTTGTACGTTATTACGCAAATACCTTGGCTAGTTTTATCGCAAATTCAAATCCGAAGATTCAAGAAGTATTTAAGCAATGGAAATCGAGCGATGCGTTGTTATCAAATCTTGAAAAAAATCAAGAGTTAAAATCATTGATAATTCAAGAAACCCCTTGGCTTCGTGATGCGCAATCGGAAACCGAACAAAAGAAACGTATTGCTTTATTATTCGATTTGAATAAAATGAAAAATGAGCAAGAAAATGCAATCAATAAGCTTCAAAATATGCAAATGAGTAACGGAGGTTTTCCTTGGTTTAAAGGTGGAAATTATCCAAATACTTATATTACGCAGCATATTGCAAGCGGATTCGGACATTTAAAAAAATTAGGTGTATCTAATTTTGATAACAAAATAACACAAGTTTTAGAAAAAGCAGTTCGTTTTTTAGATGCTGAAATAGCAATTCAATACGATAATTTACTAAAAGAAGCGGCAAGAATAAAAGCCAAAAAAGGACAAAGTGCTTCTGAAGAATATCTAAAGAAAAATCATTTAAGTTATGCAACTATTCAATATTTATATATGCGTAGTTTTTATCCTGAAATTGATGTTGCTTCTAAAACCAAAACAGCAATTTCGTATTATAAAAAGCAATCTGCTACTTTTTGGAAAGATTACAATTTATACGCACAAGGGCAAATTAGTTTAATTCAATTTAGAAATGATAACAAAATTCTTGCTTCTAAAATTTTAAAATCATTAAAAGAAAATAGTATTACTTCGGATGAATTAGGAATGTATTGGAAAAGTAATATTGCAGGATATTATAGTTATCAAGCACCAATTGAAACACAATCTTTGTTAATTGAAGCTTTTTCTGAAATTGAAAACGATACAAAAACAGTTGATAACTTAAAAATATGGTTACTTAAAAACAAGCAAACAAATCGTTGGAAAACTACCAAAGCAACTACCGAAGCCGTTTACGCCTTACTTTTACAAGGTAGCGACTGGCTTTCAATTACCGATATGGTAGATGTGAAAATTGGAAACAATAAAATTGAAGCATCAAAACTAGAAAATGTAAAAGTAGAAGCTGGTACAGGATATTTTAAAACATCGTGGAATGGCAACGAAATTACACCAAATATGAGCGAAGTTACTATTTCTAAAAAAGGAAAAGGTATTGCTTGGGGAGGTTTATATTGGCAGTATTTTGAGGATTTAGATAAAATTACATCGGCAGAAACTCCGTTGAAATTACGTAAAAACCTATTTAAAAAAATAACTTCGGATACTGGTAAAGAACTAATTAAAATAACCGATAAAACAAACTTAAAAGTTGGCGATTTAATTACCGTAAGAATCGAATTACGCTCTGATAGAAACATGGAATTTGTACATATGAAAGATATGAGAGCTTCAGGAGTTGAACCAATAAATGTACTTTCGCAATATAAATCACAAGATAATTTATATTATTATGAAGCTACAAAAGACGCTTCAACAAATTTCTTTTTCGACCGTTTACCAAAAGGTGTTTTTGTTTTCGAATATGATGTTCGTGTAAATAATGCTGGTAATTTCAGTAACGGAATTACAACCATACAAAATATGTATGCACCAGAATTTAGTAGTCATTCAAAAGGAGAAAGAATTATTATAAAATAGTTTGGCATCTAAATTGTAGGAAGAATACGTATTATTAAAATTTAAAAATCATTGAAAAAATTATTATTAGCCATTGGCTTTTTAACATTAGGTGCTGTATCTGTAAACGCACAAGATATTTCAGAAAATGCAATTGGTATCCGTTTCGGTGATAATAGCGGATTTGGAGCAGAAATTTCATATCAAAGAAAACTAAGCGATACCAATCGATTAGAAATTGATTTAGGTCTTAGAGGCAATAATAATTATAGCGGAATGAAGGCTACAGGGCTTTATCAATGGGTTTGGCAGTTAGAAAACGACTTTAATTGGTATGCTGGTTTTGGTGGTGGATTAGGAACTTGGAAAGTAAAAGATAAAACTATTTCAGGAGTCAAAGTAAATGGTGATTCTGAAACTTATTTATTCGGAGCTGGTGTTATTGGCCTTGAATATAATTTTGATATTCCGTTAATAGTTTCTTTAGATTTTAGACCAGAACTTGGTTTTGGTAATTTTTACGAAGGTTTTAATTCAGATTTTGGATTAAGTATTCGTTACCAATTTTAAATTTTTAAACATAAAAAACCTCCAAATATTGGAGGTTTTTTTATTTTATGAATATCGCTTTTTTATCAAAATTCAAAAAATGATTAGAAGCAATTTCCCGCTTTCCGCACTCGCTTTTTTTTGAAGAAAAATCAAAAAAAGAGCTCAAACAATTGCTTCAATCGGGGCTAGGCATTTGCACTATTTTGAATATTACTTTTTATCAAGAATAATTTATTTTAAGAGCCTATATAAATTTCATTTAAAAATGTTTTATAGCTAAAAAACAGAATCCGTCAAAGAGATTTTATTTTAGTTTCTCATCCTGATTTGCCGCAATTTTGTCAATTCGAGTAATTTTAATGACTAGAAGGAATTAAAATTGTATCGAGAATTTTATTTTGATTGATTTTGATGCTAAAAAGTTCTCAATACATTTTTTTTAAAGGAAAAAAATCACTCGAACTGACAGGTTATTTCTGAATTTTTGTAATAAAATTTTATTGACCAAAATTTAAACAGGCTCTAATAATTATAAAAACACGAAGCTAATTTTTAATAACAACTCTTGTAGGCGTATCTTTTCCGTTAATAATACTTTCAGTTCCTTTAGCAACTGCTTTAATTGTTTCGGTAATTACGGTCATATTTAAGGTTTCGGCTTCATCAGAAACATTATGATAATCTTTATCAACATCAATTGGCGTTGTAGAAAAAGTATGACTTGGCACTCCTAAACGAGCCAAAGAAGCATTATCTGATCTAAAAAATAAATTAAACTTATCATACGGGTCAGCAAATAATTGATAACCTGTACCTTTTAAATTCTTTTGAATAATCTTACCAAAATCAGAACGTTCAAAACCTGTTAACCAAGCGGTATTTTTTCCGAAACTCGGCGTTTTACCAATCATTTCTAAATTAATACCTGCTACAAATTTAGTTGCGTCAATTCCTTTTCCAAAAAATTCAGAACCAATTAAACCCATTTCTTCCGCAGTAAAACATACAAATAAAATAGTTCTTTCGTTTGTACCTTTTTTCGCAAAATATTCGGCTAATGTTAACACACCTGTAACTCCTGAAGCATCATCATTTGCACCATTAAAAATTAAATCACCTTCTCCTACTATTTTTGCACCTAAATGGTCGTGATGTGCAGAGATAACTACAATTTCATCTTTTTTACTTTTCCCTTCTAAAACTCCAATAATATTACTCATTTTAATTCCTTTATGTATAAAATTTTGGCGATAAGTCGCTAAATTATCATAAGTTTTTAATCCAATACGCTTAAACTCATTTTCAATATAAACGGTTGCTTTCTCCATACCTACTGTTCCAGGTTTTCGACCTTGCATTTCATCCGAAGCCAATGTATATAAGTGCTTTTTAACAACTAAAGAATCAATAACATTTCTTTTATTATTATTTTTAACTATGGTATTCACAGCTTTACTAGCATCATTTTGCACTGTTTTACAAGACAATAACAAAGCAGGTACAAATGCTGATACGTAAAGTATTCTTTTTATATTATTTTTCATCGGATACAATTTATAATATTGATTCTTATTTAATTTAAAAGGTTAAATATAGCCAAATTAATTTCTTAATTTTGTTGAAAATTTACAACGATGGACTTAAAACTTATTCCGAATATAAAACATACTGATGCTAACAATTTTTTCCTTTTAGCAGGTCCTTGTGCTATTGAAAGTGAAGAAATGGCAATGCAAATTGCTGAAAAAATACTTACAATTACTGATAAATTACAAATCCCTTACATTTTTAAAGGAAGTTTTAAAAAAGCAAACCGAAGTAGAATTGATAGTTTTACAGGAATTGGTGATGAAAAAGCATTAAAAATATTAAGAAAAGTTTCTGAAACGTTTAATGTTCCTACGGTTACTGATATTCACGAAGTTTCAGATGCTTACAAAGCTGCCGAATATGTTGATGTTTTACAAATTCCTGCTTTTTTAGTACGTCAAACTGATTTAGTGGTAGCAGCTGCCAAAACTGGTAAAGTAGTTAATTTGAAAAAAGGACAATTTATGAGTCCTGAAGCAATGCAACACGCTGTTAAAAAAGTACACGATGCAGGAAATCAACAAGCATGGATTACCGATAGAGGAACTATGTTTGGTTATCAAGATATGATTGTTGATTTTAGAGGAATCCCAACAATGCGTGAATTTGCGCCTACTGTTTTAGATGTAACTCATTCGTTACAACAACCCAACCAAACAAGTGGTGTTACAGGTGGAAGACCAGATATGATTGAAACAATTGCAAGAGCTGGAGTTGTTAATAATGTCGATGGTTTATTTATTGAAACACATTTTGACCCTGCAAATGCAAAAAGTGACGGTGCTAATATGTTACATCTTGATTATTTAGAAAAACTGTTAACAAACTTAGTAGCAATTAGAAAAACTGTCAATAATTTATAGGCACAATTTTTGATAAATAAAGTTGTTTTAAACTCTTATATGAAGCAACTTTATTTATTTTTAGTATTCGTTATTACTACTGCTACCCTATCTGCTCAAGATTTCTCAACTGTTGATGCTAAAATAAAAACCTATCCTAAAATAATTACAGCAAATAAATTAGCCGACAAAATTTCAGCCGATTTTACTTCTGATGACGAAAAAGTAAGAGCGGTATTTAGTTGGATTGCTTTTAATATTCGATATGATTTAAAGGCATTTTATAATCCTTCTAAAAAAAGAATCAATTTTAGATATAGAAACGAAGCCGAAAAACAAACCAAAATTAACAATATAAAAAATGATATTGTTAAAAAAACAATGGCTAGAAGAAGTGGTGTTTGCGAAGGTTATGCTCAAACATTTAGTAAAATTTGTACGCTTTTAAATATTGAAAATGACGTAATAAAAGGTCATGTTCGAATTTCTTCTAATGATATCGGCAAAGTAAACAACCCTGCCAATCATGCTTGGAATGCTGTAAAACTTAACAATAAATGGCTGTATTTAGATGCTACTTGGGCAGCAGGAGCTGTTAATAATGGACGTTGGCAACGTAGTTTTAATGAATATTATTTTAATATCCCTAAAGAAAAATATTTTCTAACCCACTTTCCTGATGATATATTATGGCAATTACGTGTAAAAAGAATGAGTTTACAAGCATATTTTCAGCAACCGATATATAGTAGTTCTTTTCTTAAAACATCGTATAAATTGATAACGCCTATCAATGGTATCATTACTAAAAAAGCAAATACACCGATTACTTTTACCCTTGAAAATATTGCTAAAAATCAAACTATATATTGTGGATTTAAAGGTGTAAAATATGCCCAAAAGCCAAAAATTTCTTTTGAAAAAAATCAGACGATTGTAAGTATTCTTCCACCTAAAAATAGCAAAGAAGTTTATTTAATTATTGATAAAGAAGTTATGTTAGAGTTTTTAATAAAATAATATATTATTTTAAATAATGTTTTTTTAGAAGCTATTTCCCGCTTTCCGCACTCGCTTTTTTTATTTTTTAAAAGAAAAAAATAAAAAAGAGCTCAAACAATTGCTTCAATCGGGGCTAAAAAGTAATTTTTCGTGTTATAAGCTTCTAATAGAACTTCCACTAAAATAGTAGCTTTTATATCATATCTATAATAATTCTTATTGTTTTAAATATTTAAAAAATAAAAAAGATTAGTTTCTAATTTTTCGTAAAATTTCTTCTAAACCATTTAATTGCATTTCATATACTAAGCCCATCATTTTACCTAATTTCCCATTAGGAAAACCTTTATTTTTATACCAAACAATATAATGTTCTGGCAAATCGACTAAATAATAACTTTTGTATTTACCAAAAGGCATTCTCATTTGGGCTGTATCAATTAAAAACTGTTTATCTGGTAACATATATTTGGATAAAAAAAATCCCGCATTAGCGGGATTTTATTCTTATTTTTTTTGTATTTTTTACTATTCTGATATTCCATTTACATAATCTTGTAAATATAAATAACGTTCGGTTAATTTACCATCGTTTGTGGTCATTTTTGCTCTTTCTAAAATCCCATCTTTATCATTATTAAAAAAAGCAGGAATTACATTTTCTAAAAACATTTCACCAAAACCTTCACTAGCATCTTTTGGTAATTCACATGGTAAATTATCAACAGCCATTACTGTAATTGCTTTTTCATCTCTAAAATCAATTTCTAATCCAGTTGTAGGATTATATCCATAAATAGGATCAGCAATAGTTGAAGAACGAATAGTACTAGCTACAGGACCATTAACATCACAAGAAATATCAGCTACATATTTAATTTTAAAATCTGCATGTTTAGCATCTTTTTTTGTAAATAAATACGGAGCACCAGTACCATAAAAGTGACCTGCAATAAAGAAATCTGTCATTTTCGCATATGGCATAAAATTACTTTCGTAACCACTTGGGTCTTTATAAAAAGTAAACTTGTCCCCTACTTTTCCATCAATACGCTTACTATATTCCATAACATCTGCAAGACAATATACAGGCTCTGTAAAATCAGCAGTTAAATATAAAGTATCACTAACTTGTTTAATTTTTAAGTAATCTAAAATTTCTCTAGCTCCATGTGCTACTTTACCTGTACCAGTAAGTAAAATTTTAATATTAGGTAAAGTTATTTTATCTAATTCAACTTTTACAGCGTCTAAATCTAAAAGAGTTTCTACCTTTGGTAAGGTAAATAGATTTTCACGTAGACCTAAAGCTCTAAAACCATTATAAGCTCCTACTAAACCTGCGTAACGACCAAAGCCAATTAATCGAGCACCATTTTCTTTTATAATTGTTTCGTGGTCGTATAGTTCAATATTTTTAGCTAATACAGCCTTTAATAATTTACGATTGTAAGGTTGTTTTTTGATAGTATGCGAAAAGAAAAAATATTTTTTATTCGGAATTAAAGCTTCTAAAGGAACTTCTTTTACACCCAATAATACATCGCAATCTGAAATATCACTTACCACTTCTAAACCTGCATTTTTATATGCTTGGTTGCTGAAAACTCTAATATCAGAACTTTCAACTACAATTTCTGCATCAGGAAATTGTTCTTTAAATTCTTGTAGTTTTTTAGGTGAAAAAACTACTCTTCTATCTGGTGGATTTTTACGTTCTTTAATAATTCCGAATTTCATTCTTCTTTTTTGTGTAAAATTAAACAAATAAACAGTAATTGTTATATATTACTATTATTTAAGCGAAAATAATTGTTTTAAATCTATTCTACAAATAGTATTTTCATATATTTGCATCCCACAAATTATGGAAATTTAAAATAGCAAGATTCGTTTTCTTTTTTGATAGAACAACTCATCACTCAAAGATATTAATAATCTTACTATTTTTTAACTTATAATTTTGTGATTTCAACATTTTGGGGACGACTGGTTTTGACAGCGAGACCAGCGATAATGTAAGCATGCCGAGCAGTGAATAGATAACTCGTTAAACTTTATTTCAACTTTTTAAACGGCGAGAATAACTACGCTTTAGCTGCTTAATCCGAATCACAGTAGGATTGGCCTAGGCACACAAGGTGTGCAAGCTTTATGTCCACGAATAGCCTTGATTTACGGCGCTTCACTTTTGGATATCGTAAAAGTAAATATAGAAAACCTGAAGCTTCGGCAGGTTTTTGAAACTAAAGAAGATAAGCTTTTAACAGATTGTTCTTAATCAGTTACTTGTCGAAAATTAAGAAAGAAATATGTATGTAGAAAGCATTTGAACTGCTTGTTTGGACCCGGGTTCGATTCCCGGCGTCTCCACAATTACACCCTGTAAACCTAGTATTTACAGGGTTTTTATTTTTAGGTGATAATTTAGGTGTCAAAAAAACTATTTCAAAAACCAATTACAGTTAAATCCCATATTTTTAGCTATTTCATATTGAGGAAGATAATAATTATTGATTTTTTTTGAAAAATCTTCTTTTGAGGTATTTTTTAATTCATCATTAGAACACTTAAACAATAAGTAATAATTTTCTAAAACTTTATTAGCTTTTTCATTTAATAAAAATTTACAAAAATCATATTGTAAAAAACAAAAAGGTATTAAATATTTTTCTTTTGGAAGATAATTATTTTTTGAAGAATTTATATTTTTACTTACAGGATGAAGATTCCAAATTAAATCATGTGTAAAAAAACTCCAAGGAAGAAAATGGTCTATGCTAACTTCTTTCATTGAAATTAATGGTTTATTTTCAAAAATATCTAGTTTATTTGGGTTTTCTACAATATATTTCTTCCAATATGTTGTTGGCGTAGAAAGTTTTCTTAAAGTTGGTTTATCTATTTTTTTAGATAAATTTGATGTTTGAGGATTTTCGCTCTCTAAATATTTTATTAATTCAAAATAAGTATATGACTTTATTAAATTATAATTAGTCTTAATCCAAAAAGTCCAATCTTTGTTTATCTTAATTTCTTTGAGCTCAATATTTATTGTGTAAGGTGCTTTATTATCTTGTAATTCTACAATTTTAGAATTAATAATTCCATCTTTTAAACCTCTTGTTTCTTCAGCATACCAAGCTCTAATAAATCGAAAAGGAACATATCTTGTTAATTCTGAAGTAATTTTAGTTAAAAATTTACTATCCTTATTTTCAATCAAAAATTGATATAAATCTCTTTCACTTAGATTATCTTCTAAATTATACTCTCTTTGAATTTCTTTTATAAAAAAAGCACATCGGTCTCTTTTTCCGAACGAAAGTTTAAAATAATTAACAGGATACCAAATTTTACTAATAACTTTAAATATAATCTCATTATAAGAAATGTTTTCTTTATCCTCTAAAAAAGATATTTCTATGATAGATAACCACCAGTAATATTTATAACTACTAGTTGTATTTCTGAAAATAGTATTAATAGGAATTAAATTCATTATTTTAAAATTAAAAAAGACACATAATTCTATTGGCAAGCTACAAAATGATTTTCAGAAATATTAAAAATTTTTGATACTATTTTCCAGCTCTTTTCATCATTAAAAAGTAGTTAAATTGATTAAATAATATCTTTAATATAGCAACAGTAAATTATTTAAAGCGTAGTAATCCGTAAAACAAACCCAAACTAAAAACCTACTAATCAAATTTTTAAACACAAATAACAGTTCAAAATAAAGATGTAATTATTTTTATCAAAAAAAATAAAAATAATTTTGTGATATTAAAAAAAAGTTTACATTTACCACATCTTATTAGATAGGTTCAATGCAACGTTTTACTTATTTCGAAAATAACTTTTGTTGGGAGATAAAAGGTTATTTTGTGTTTTGGAAACACAACGAAAAAATTAAGGTTTCTTCCTCTTCGTACAATTATTCATTA
Source organism: Tenacibaculum pacificus (assembly GCF_027941775.1). NCBI lineage: Bacteria > Pseudomonadati > Bacteroidota > Flavobacteriia > Flavobacteriales > Flavobacteriaceae > Tenacibaculum > Tenacibaculum pacificus. Next base: position 2,061,092 of record NZ_CP115917.1, read on the forward strand.
CCACTGAATTTTCATAATCAGTCTGGTCATTGTCTTGCGTTAAGACTCTAACTATTCATTTTCTTTTTGGTCTAACAAATTCGCCTATAAGATAGGTGTATCATTTGTTTTTTAAAATTTTATTAATTTGAAAAAATCACAACATTTTGTTGTTGCTATTTTTTGAACAAACCTTGCTGTACCCAAAAAACAGCCAAACCAATAGATAATGAATACCAGATATAAAGATTTAATCGAACAAACTTTTGATTTTCCGCAAGAAGAATTTCATACTAAAAATGATAACTTATTTTTTCATAATATTGATATGATGGCTTTAGTAAAGCAATATGGTTCGCCATTAAAATTTACTTATTTGCCAAAAATATCAGAAAATATACATAGAGCAAAAAATTGGTTTCATAAAGCAATAGAAAAACACCAATATAAAGGAACTTATAATTACAGTTATTGTACTAAAAGTTCGCACTTTAAATATGTATTGGAAGAAGCTCTTAAAAATGATATTCACATAGAAACCTCATCGGCTTTTGATATTGATATTGTTAAAAAATTAAAGAAAGAAGGCAAGTTAAGTAACGATGCTTTTGTGTTATGTAATGGTTTTAAAAGAGATCAATATGTTACAAATATTGCGAATTTAATTGATTCAGGACACAAAAACTGTGTACCTATTATTGATAATTACGAAGAACTAAGTTTACTATTAAAAGAAACTAAAAGTAATTTTAAAGTAGGTGTTCGAATTGCTTCAGAAGAAGAACCAAAATTCGAATTTTACACCAGTCGTTTAGGAATTGGTTATAAAAACATTGTATCGTTTTATCAACGTGAAATTGCCAAAAATCCACAGGTAGAATTAAAAATGCTACATTTTTTTATCAATACAGGTATAAAAGACAATGCTTATTATTGGAACGAATTATTAAAATGTTTAAACGTTTATACAGCTTTAAAAAAAGTATGCCCAACATTAGATAGTTTAAATATAGGTGGAGGTTTTCCTATTAAAAATTCATTAGCATTTGAGTATGATTATGAATATATGGTTGATGAAATAATAAATCAGATAAACCTTACTTGTAAAGAAGCTGGAGTGGATGTTCCTAATATTTTTACCGAATTCGGAAGCTTTACCGTAGGAGAAGCTGGAGGTGCTGTCTATGAAATATTGTATCAGAAAAAACAAAACGACCGTGAAAAATGGAACATGATTAATTCCTCTTTCATTACCACTTTACCTGATGCTTGGGCGATTAACAAACGTTTTATTATGCTTCCTTTAAACAAATGGAATCATAAATATGAGCGTGTTTTATTAGGTGGTTTAACTTGTGATAGTGATGATTATTACAATTCGGAACAACGTGTAAACGGTATTTATCTACCTACTTATGAAAAAGAAAATCCATTATATATCGGTTTTTTTAACACAGGTGCTTATCAAGAAACTATTGGTGGTTTTGGCGGATTACAACATTGCTTAATTCCACATCCAAAACACGTGTTAATTTCAAAAGATATCAACGGAAATATAACAACTAAATTATTTAAAGAACAACAAAAAAGTGAAGCATTACTTGCTATTTTAGGATATGAAAAATAAAACAACATACGCAGGGATTCCTGAAAACTACGCAAAATTAGAAACAGCAAACATCGTTTTAATTCCTGTACCTTACGACGGTACAAGTACTTGGCAAAAAGGTGCCGATAAAGGACCAGAAGCATTTTTAAAAGCTTCTGAAAATATGGAATTATACGACATCGAAACTGATAGCGAAGTTTATAAAGAAGGAATTTATTTAGCCGATGCTGTACTTGAAAACGCATCACCAGAAAAAATGGTAGAAGCGGTTCACCAAACAACTAAAAAGTACATCAATAAAAATAAATTTGTAACTCTTTTTGGTGGAGAACACTCAATTTCTATTGGAACAATTAGAGCTTTTAATGAATGTTACAACAACTTAACAGTATTACATATTGATGCACATGCTGATTTACGTAAAGAATATCAAGGCTCATCATGCAATCATGCTTGTGCTGTTTACGAAGCTAGTCAAAATACCAATTTAGTACAAGTGGGTATAAGAAGTATGGACGCTTCAGAAAAAACAGCTATGAACATGGATAAAACTTTTTTTGCTCATGATATGGCTGTTAATGAATATTGGATGGAAGATGTTATCGATCAATTAACAAACAACGTGTTTATTACTTTTGATTTAGATGCCATAGACCCATCAATAATGCCAAGTACAGGTACTCCTGAACCTGGAGGATTGTTTTATTATGAAACACTAGAATTCTTGAAAAAAGTATTTACAGAGAAAAATGTTGTTGGTTTTGATATCGTAGAATTATGCCCTAATACAATTGATAAATCATCAGATTTTTTAGCTGCTAAATTGTACTATAAAATGTTGAGTTATAAATTTTCTTCAAATACAGATGAAGATACTACTGATTTTAATATCAAAAAAAATAACCAGCATACTGTACCTAAGTTTAAAAATAAATTAAACGAAGAGTTTTAAATGGATTTACAAGCCATCGCATATCATTTAGAAGAAAAAATTCAACTAAATGAAATTCGTAATCTGCTAACAGATTATACGTTAATTAAAAGAGAACATTCTTTTTTATTATACAAAATAAATGCTGACTCTTATTTATATATTAAGGATTACGGAAGTGTTGTTTTTATAAATTGTGATGCTATTTTAATTAAAAAAAACATTGATATTTTATCTAAAGGAAGTAAAAAAGTGGCACAACTACCTTCTGAAGATTATAAAATAATTTTTAATAATGAAATAGAAGTTGATTTTGGAAGCATCCAAATAAAAGAATTAAATGAAGATGTAGCACATATTATAATGCTGAATTTAGCGCAATCTGTGGCATTGATGAATTACGTAAATAAAACATCTGATTTACATGATAAAACATTAATCTATTCTAAGCAATTAGAACGTACAGGTAGTTTTAAATTAACTAAAACAAACATGAGAAAATTCATAGGTAGTACCATGAATTTAAAAAACAATATTACCGAGAATCTATATGTTTTTGATACTTCGGATTTAGCTTGGAGTAATAAAGATTTATCAACATTAGATTATAAATTAAAAGATGAATTAGATATTGTAAAAAGATATCAAGGAACACAAAATAGTTTAAACATCATTAAAGAAAACTTAGATCTTTTTAACGACATACTACAACATAAATACAGCAGTATGTTAGAGTGGATTATTATCATTTTAATCCTTTTTGAAATTATACAAGTTATTATTGAAAAATTCATATAAAAATGCAAAAACCAATTACAAATTTTATAGAAAAATATTTTTTACACTTTAACGCAGCATCTTTAGTCGATGCTGCCAAAGGGTATGAAACACAATTAGCTGAAGGAGCTAAAATGTTAGTTTCATTAGCTGGAGCAATGAGTACTGCCGAATTAGGTAAAATATTTGCAGAGATGATTCGCCAAGAAAAAGTACATATTATTTCGTGTACAGGTGCAAACCTAGAAGAAGATGTGATGAATTTAGTAGCACATTCTCACTACAAACGCATTCCTAATTATCGTGATTTAACCCCACAAGATGAATGGGATTTATTGTTAAAGGGTTTAAACAGAGTTACAGACACGTGTATCCCTGAAGATGAAGCTTTTAGAAGATTACAAAAACACATATTCAAAATTTGGAAAGATGCCGAAGATAATGATGAACGTTATTTTCCACGTGAATACATGTATAAATTATTACTTTCAGGCGTATTAGAAGAGTATTATGAAATCGATTTAAAAGATTCATGGATGTATGCTGCTGCCGAAAAAAACTTACCGATTGTTGTTCCTGGATGGGAAGATTCTACGATGGGTAATATTTTTGCTTCTTACGTAATGAAAGGAGATTTAAAAGCTAGTACGATGAAATCAGGTATCGAATACATGACTTTTTTAGCTGATTGGTATACTGATAATTCTGATAATGGTATCGGATTTTTTCAAATAGGTGGTGGTATTGCTGGTGATTTCCCTATTTGTGTAGTGCCAATGTTATATCAAGATATGGAAAGAGAAGACACACCTTTTTGGAGTTATTTCTGTCAAATTTCAGATTCAACAACAAGTTACGGTTCGTACTCTGGAGCTGTACCAAATGAAAAAATAACTTGGGGAAAATTAGATATTGATACACCTAAGTTTATTATTGAAAGTGATGCAACTATTGTTGCACCATTAATTTTTGCGTATCTTTTAGAAATGTAAATATGAAACGAGTAATTGTAGAATACAAAAAACTAACAACTGATATTTTAGATTTATTAATTGAAAAATATCCTGATGGTTACGATTATACTGATATTATTTCCTTTAAAAATACTAAAGGAGAAACTGTAAAAGCTGTAGAAGTTAAAACTGATGATACACTATATCTTGTAAAAATCAGTGCAATGTTAGAACAAACTATGGAAGATTATTCAGAAGATGAAGAATCATTTGAAGAGTTATAAAATAGCTCAATAAAAATTATGAATGCTAGTTATTTTCAAAAATAGTATCGAGAACTTTGTCGAGAAACTCAAATTCTCGATACTAATTTTAGTATTGTATAATTTATTAAAAAAAACACGTAATCAAATTGATTACGTGTTTTTTAATATATAATAGTAATTAGTATATTTTATTAAATAGTTTCTCCTAATTCTTTTAATTTAGAAGTGTTTTCTGCAAGCATTAACTCATCAATAATTTTCTGAATATCACCATTAATAATATTTGATAAATCATATAAAGTTAAACCAATTCTATGATCGGTCATACGTCCTTGTGGAAAGTTATAGGTTCTAATCTTTGCAGATCTATCACCAGAAGTAACCATCGTTCCACGTTTTAAAGCATCAGCAGCATTTTTCTTTGCTAACTCCATTTCGTATAAACGAGAACGTAATACTTTAAACGCTTTTTCTTTATTTTTATGTTGCGATTTCTGATCTTGACATTGCGCTACTAAACCAGTAGGAATATGTGTTAAACGAACCGCTGAATACGTTGTATTTACCGACTGCCCTCCAGGACCTGACGAACAGAAAAAGTCAATACGTACCTCTTTAGGGTTAATTTCTACATCAAATTCTTCAGCTTCAGGAAAAACCATACAAGTTGCTGCCGATGTATGTACACGACCTTGTGTTTCGGTTTGCGGTACACGTTGTACACGGTGTACACCTGCCTCAAATTTTAATGTTCCATAAACATCATCACCAGAAACTTCAAATTGAATTTCTTTAAAACCTCCGTTTGTTCCTTCAGAATAATCTACTGTTGATACTTTCCAGCCTCTACCTTCGCAATATTTAGTATACATTCTAAATAATTCACCTGCAAAAATACTTGCTTCATCTCCACCTGCTCCTGCTCTAAGTTCTACAACGGCATTTTTACCATCTTCAGGATCTTTCGGAATAAGCATAAACTTAATTTCATCTTCTAAAACAGGAATACGCTTTTTAGCGTCATCCATTTCCATTTTAGCCATTTCCGTCATTTCAGCATCACTACCGTCAGCTATAATTTCTTTAGCTTCTTCAATTGAATCGGTTAGGCTTTTATACTCTTCACCTTTCTTTACAACTTTACCTAAATCTTTATATTCTTTACTTAACTTAACGTAACGTTTTTGATCCATTATAACTTCTGGTTGGATAATTAAATCCGAAATTTCGTCATAACGTTGCTTTATAATTCTTAATTTGTCTAACATCTTCTAGCTTTTCTGGTTTGCGAATTTACGGATTTTTATCGGAATTATTTTTAAAATATGTTCAAATAAAAAAACGTATATCAATGCTATTACAGCATTGATATACGTTTTTTTAATATATTAAAATAAGTTTATAATTTCATATCGGTACTTTCAAAAATTTTATCTGCAGAACCTGCAATAAAACCAGAATATAATTCACCGTTTTTCATAGCATGACGAAAAGCAAACTCATAATAACAAGAAGTAATTTCTTTTGTAACTTCCTTAAAAGTTACAGGAATTCTATCAGCTAAAACACTTGATTGCTCTAAAAACACCGCTGGAGTTCCTTTTATTTCTCCACCAGAAGTATTCATTTTAAAGCCTTTTTCTTTTAAAAATTCGTTTACTTCTTGTAACGATTTAAAAGTATCTAGTTTATTTACATCTACCGTAAAGTGATTTGAACAAAATCCGTTTACATATAACCATGCTGCATATTCAGTTTCTGCTTGTAATTTTTCATAAACTTCAAAAGAAGGTTGTTCCCATAAACGACCTTTAAAAACTAATTCGGCAGGATTTAAATCTTCTTCTGATAATCCATCGATTAAACGTTTTACAGTTGCTTGTAATTCTTCAGAAAATTCTTTTGTCTTTAGCTGACTAATAAATACACGTGGAGCATTTTTATCAGTTTTATGCTCGTAATGTTTTGCATATAATTTTTTAGCTTCAAAAGTGTAATCACCACATTCTTGGTAACCAGCTTCTAAAAATGGCGTTGCTAATACTTCAATATTTACACGCTCATCATCAAAAGTTCTAAAAGCAACATGATCATTATAAACCGCATTACCTTTATCTGTAAATAAATTTTTAATTTTTTGTGCAGAAGGAGTACGTTCTGTGTACTCTTTCCATAACTTTTCAAATATTTGTGCTGTTGTCATATTTTGATAATTTTACTACAAATTAAATCATATTCCTTTTAATAAAAGTTAAAAATGATTAATTTTACACATCAACAAGTTATTTTATGGTAAAACACAACAATTTTAAAGTTTTAAAAACCAAAATAACATTTTTTTAATCAAAAAACAGAAAATGAATAATCAATTTGATTATATCGATAAACAAATACTTTTAAAACTACGTTCAGATGCTAGAAAAGCTTACTCGCAAATAGCAGAAGAACTAAATGTTTCGAACTCTTTAATTCATCAACGGATAAAAAAACTCACTACTGAGGGCGTTATAAAAAATGCTGAATTTATTTTAGATGAAAAAATGTTAGGCTACAAAACCAAATCATATACAGGTATTCGGTTACGAGAAGCACGTTTTGCTAAAGATGTAATGAAAGAACTAGAAAAAATACCCGAAATTACCGAATGTAACTTTGTATCGGGTAATTATGCTATTTTTATTCTGATTTACGCCAGAGATAACGAACATTTACAAAAGGTTTTATACGATAATGTACATTTGATAAACGGTGTTGCAGGTACCGATACTTTTATTTGTTTTGACACTTGCTTTAAAAGAAATATTCCTATTGAATAACTAAAAGATGACAGAAAAAATACTATTATTAAATTTAGATAAAAGCTTAAAAGGTCAATTATTTTTTGATGATTTACATAAAACCTTATATGCTACGGATGCCTCTGTATATCGAAAAATTCCGTTAGCAGTTGCCTATCCGAAGGATTCAGAAGATATTAAAATACTAATTGATTTTGCTACCAAAAATAAAGTTACATTAATTCCTAGAACTGCGGGAACTTCATTAGCAGGGCAATGTGTTGGCGATGGAATTGTGGTCGATGTTTCGAAACATTTTACCAATATATTGGCTTTTGATGAAAAAAATAAAACAATTACCGTACAACCTGGAATTATTCGTGATGATTTAAACCGATTTTTAAAACCTTACGGATTATTTTTTGGTCCGAATACCTCAACCTCTAATCGCTGTATGATTGGTGGAATGGTTGGAAATAATTCATCAGGAAGTACTTCAATTCGCTACGGAGTTACTCGTGATAAAGTAATTACTATCGAAGGAATTTTAGCTGATGGAAGCGATGTTATTTTTTCAGAAATTACTTCGCAAGAGTTTCATCAGAAAAAAATAAATCAAACTTTAGAAGGAACTATTTATAAAACTATTTACAACGAACTTTCTCAAGAAGCAATTCAAAAAGAAATTATAAATGAATTTCCAAAGCCAGAAATCCACAGAAGAAATACAGGATACGCTGTTGATGAATTTTTAAAATCCGATTTATTTGGAGGAAATGAAACAACTATAAATCCTGCAAAATTTTTATCAGGAAGCGAAGGAACTTTAGTTTTTTCGACAGAAATCACCATACAATTAAACGACTTACCTCCTACTTTTAGTATTATGGTTTGTCCACATTTTACAAGTATCAACCAAAGTTTAAAAGCTACGGTTACCGCAATGAAACACAAATTGTATGCCTGTGAATTAATGGATAAAGTTATTTTAGATTGTACCAAAAATAACAGAGAACAAGCTAAAAACCGATTCTTTTTACAAGATGATCCTGAAGCTGTTTTAATGTTAGAAGTTTCTTCGGATACTTTAGAAGATGCAGAAATTCAAGCTGATAAATTAATTGAAGATTTAAAATCGAATAATTTCGGGCATCATTACCCTAAAGTTTATGGCGATGATATAGCAAAAGTACATCACTTACGAAAAGCAGGTTTAGGCTTATTAGGAAATATTGTTGGCGATATGAAAGCCGTTGCTTGTATTGAAGATACAGCCGTTGCTTTGGAAGATTTACCAGAATATATTGAAGAATTCACTCAAATTATGGATAAGTATCAGCAAGATGCCGTTTATTATGCACATGCTGGTGCTGGAGAATTACATTTACGCCCTATTTTAAATCTGAAGAAACAGGAAGATGTTGTTTTATTCCGAAAAATAACCACAGAAACTGCCGAGCTTGTAAAAAAATATAAAGGCTCGTTTAGTGGTGAACATGGCGATGGAATTGTTCGTGCCGAATTTATTCCGTTAATGATTGGTGATAAAAATTATCAATTATTAAGAAGGATAAAAAAAGCTTTTGATCCGCAGAATGTTTTTAATCAAGGAAAAATTACCGACGCTTTTCCGATGGATAAAAATTTACGCTATGAAATTGACAGAAAAGAACCTGTTATAAAAACATTGCAAGATTTTTCTGAAAGCGAAGGAATTTTAAAATTAGCTGAAAAATGTAATGGCTCGGGAGATTGTAGAAAATCACCTGAAGCAGGTGGAACATTATGCCCAAGTTATAGAGCCACTAGAAATGAGAAAGAAACCACTCGTGCAAGAGCAAATATGTTACGAGAAGTTTTAACAAATAATACTGCTGAAAATAAATTCGATTCTAAAGAATTAAAAGAAGTTTTAGATTTATGTTTAAGTTGTAAAGCTTGTGCCACAGAATGCCCAAGTAATGTTGATATCGCTTCGATGAAAGCCGAATTTTTATATCAATATCAAGAAACAAATGGTTATTCTTTTAGAAGTACTTTGTTTGCCAATAATGCAAAATATAATAAACTAGGAAGTAAAATTCCTGTTATCACAAACTTTTTAACCAACACTTTATTAGCTAAAAAAATAATGGGCGTTGCTACAGAACGAACTGTTCCGAAGTTAGCAAAACAACCTTTATCTGTTTGGTTAAAAAAACATCTATCAACAAAATCTAAAAAAGCAGTTTATTTATTTAACGATGAATTCACTAATTTTTATGATGCTGAAATTGGTAAAGACGCTGTTATTTTATTAGAAAAACTAGGATACGAAGTTAAAAACATAGCACACGAAGAAAGCGGAAGAAGTCATATTTCTAAAGGATTTTTAAACGAAGCAAAAACGCTGGCTAATAAAAATGTAGCTATTTTTAAAGATTTAATATCTGAAGAAACTCCATTAATAGGAATAGAACCTTCGGCAATTTTAACTTTTAGAGATGAATATATTCGTTTAGCTGATGATAAAATATCTGCTAAAAAAATCGCTAAAAATGTATTTACTTTTGAAGAGTTTTTAGCTGCTGAACATCAAAAAGAAAATATAGATACAGCGTTATTTACAAAAGAAACTAAAACGCTTAAAATTCATGGGCATTGCCATCAAAAAGCATTGTCATCAACTCATTCTAGTTTTTCAATTTTAAATATTCCTGAAAACTATAAAGTTACCATTATGAATACAGGTTGTTGTGGAATGGCGGGTTCTTTTGGTTATGAAAAAGAACATTACAAAGTAAGTATGCAAGTTGGTGAAGACACGTTATTTCCTAAAATTAGAAACTGTGCTACAGATACCGAAATTGTAGCTGCGGGTACAAGTTGTCGTCATCAAATTTATGATGGAACAAAACGTATTGCTAAACATCCTGTTACTATCCTAAAAGAAGCGCTATCATAAAATATTGATTATAAGGTTATTATTTCGTATATTAAGGACTTAACTTTAAAAAACATATTATGAATAGTAACAAAATAATTATAAATAATGCTATATTAATTTTCGCAGGAATTGCTATCTTTTTTTTACTAATGAAAGTTTTAGGACTTGATAAAATTTCTGAACTACGATTTTTAAATTTTGGTTTTATTCTTTGGGGAATAAATAACGCTATACGAACGAATATGAATAAAAATAAAGAATCCTTATATATTAATAACTTTTCTGTAGGAATAGGGACTTCAATAATGGCTGTTGGGTTGTCTATTGTTGGAATAATTATTTATGTAGATTTTATAGACCCAAGTTTTATGTCAGTATTGGAAAACTCTGCATTTTGGGGACAAAATTTAAGTTTAGGTTTGGTTGTTTTTGCTTTAGCTATTGAAGGAATTGCCTCTTCGGTTATTTGTTCGTTTATCTTAATGCAATATTATAAAAATTACAAAATAAGTGTAAATATTGCTTAATATTTTCATCAAAATTTATTAAAAAACAAAAAGCCTTCGATTAAAAATCGAAGGCTTTTTTATGATACATTATTCTTTTAATGTATTATGGCTGAATTACCTGTTCTTCAGCTAATAATCCAAAAAACTTATCTAAGTTTGGTAAGATAATAATTTTTGTTCTTCTATTTCTTGCTCTATTAGCACTTGTAGAATTGTCTACTAATGGTAAAGAAGAACCTCTACCTGAAGCTATTAATCTACTTGAATCAATACCAAATTTATTTTCTAAAACACGTACTATTGAAGTAGCTCTTTTTACACTTAAATCCCAATTATCTTGTAATACTTGAGTGTGTATTTTTCTTGAATCAGTATGACCTTCAATCATAACATCCATACTTGGTTCAGATTTAATAATATCTGCTAATTTTTTAAGCGTACTATATGCTTTGCTATTTACATTATAACTTCCTGTTTTAAATAACATTTTATCTGAAATAGAAATCATTACTACTGTTTTATCAATATTTACATTAATATCATCAGAATTTTCTAAATCAGTAACATCTATAGATTTTTTAAGCTGATAAGAAACTGCTAAATTCATAGAGTCTTTTAACGTTTTAGCATTTGCTAATTTAGTAGCATCAACATTCGCTAAAGTTTTACGCATTTTGACTTTCATCGCATTAGATATTACAGCTCCTTCAACCATATCTAATTTAACATCATTTTCTTTTTGTAAACCTGAATTAATACCTTTTAAAGAATTAATTTTAGCATTATAACGATCAACTCTTTGCTCTATTTTAGCAAATTTTGCTGATAATTGTTCTTTTTCGAAAGTTGTTTGTTTAAACTGATTTTCTAATTCAACATACTTTTTTTTAGAAACACACGATGTTGATAATATTACAACTGCAACTAATAGGGAAACTTTTTTCATTATTTATTTATACTTAATTAATTAGATTAATGCTAAACTTAACTATATAAAACTTAGTGTATATAATTAGTTATTCTTTTGATAAAAACACCTCAGCCATCATACAACGGGCACTTCCACCACCACAGGTTTCAATAGTTTCTAGTGATGAATGAATGATTTTATTATGTTTATTTATTTTTTGTAATTGGTCATTTGTTAACGAGTTATAAGCAGATGAACTCATAATTAAAAAACGTTCATCATTAGCACCTTTTACTTGTAGCATATTTCCAGCAAATTGTACTACTTGTTTTTCAGTAACAGCAATAACTTCTTTACCACTTGTTTTTAAATGTTTTACAACCGATTTTTTTTCTTTTTTATCGTCTATTGCTTCTAAACAAAGAATAGCAAATGTTTCAGCAACACACATCATTACATTGGTGTGATAAATAGCGGCTACTTCACCATTTACTGTTTGATTTGCTGTAAAAATTACGGGTGTATATTCAAAATCTTCACAAAATTCAATAAACAATTCTTCGTCAGCTCTTGGTGATAAAGCACAATATGCTTTTCTATTGGTACGATCTAAAATCATACTTCCTGTACCTTCTAAAAAAACACCTTCTTCTTCGGCATCAGAATAATCAATAATACTATTTATTTTAAATCCTTTTTCTTCTAAAACAGCCAATACATCTTCTCGCTTTTCTAAACGTCTGTTTTCAGCAAACATCGGATAAATAGCAACATCACCATTTTCATTAAAAGAAATCCAATTATTAGGAAACAATGCATCTGGAGTATCTGGTTTTTTGGTATCCTCAACAACAATAACATGAACTCCTATCGCTTTTAACTTTATTACAAAAGCATCAAATTCTTGTTGTGCTTTTGCATTAATAGTAGCGGGTAACATGTTTGCTAATTCTTGCTGATAATGATTATTTACAGCCGTTTGTTCGTTCATTCTAAAACTAGCGGGACGCACCATTAAAATGGTATTAGTCGTTTGTTCCATACTCTTAAATATTAAATGTAATTGTTTTTTTGATATCGGTTATTGAAGTATTATTCTTGTTTTTTACTGATGATATCAGCTAAGTAACTAGCATCTTTAGAAACACCTCCTAAAGTTGCAGAACCACGTGTAAACATCCAAGGCAAACCTATAAAATATAAACCATCTATATTACTAACACCTCTATAATTTTTTGGATATCCATCTCCATCTAATTCCAAACCTTCAATCCAGTTAAAATTAGGACGATATCCTGTTGCCCAAACAATATTTTTGATGGTACTAATGGTTTTATTCTCAAAAATGATGTCTGTTTTTAATGCATCTTTTGTTCTTCCTTGCACAATTACATTTTTTCGAGAAAGTATTTCTTTCACATCTGTTCCAATAACTGGCTGTATCGATGAGTTTATTTTTTTACCTATCCAACTATATTTACTGTAACTTAAAAAACCAATCAATGTAAACCACCACCAAAGTGTTTTTCCTAAAAATTGCTGTGGTAAGGATTTTACGTTTGTATTTCCTGAAAAATAAACAGTTCGATTACCATCTTTTGATAATTCATTTAAAATTTGATACCCAGAATCTCCTCCTCCAACAACTAAAGCATCTCCATTTTGTAACTGACTTTCATTTTTATAAAAATTACTGTGCATTTGTAAAACACTTTCAGATAATTTTGTGTGACAAGGAGGTGTATAAGGAATATGAAAAGGACCTGTAGCAATAATTACATTTTTAGTTTCAATTTCGCCACCTTTATAAGTTACGTAAAAACCGTTTTCGTTTTTTCTTACAGATGTTACTAAAGTATCTAATTGTACAGGAATTTTAAATTCAGAAACATAGTTTTTAAAGTAATTACTAACTTCTACTTTTGTTGGATAATGTCCTTTTGGAGCATCAAATTTTAAACCTGGTAAATGATTGTATTCTGTTGGTGTAAATAATTTTAAAGAATCCCATCTATTTAACCAAGAAGCACCAATTTCTTTTTCGCCATCAATAACTATAAACTTTTTATCCATTTGTTTTAAATGGTATGCCATCGATAATCCTGCTTGAGCCCCTCCAATAACTACATAATCTAACATCTCTTTTCTTTTTATTATTTACCTTTCAAAGGTAGACAAAATAACAGGCATCACTTTACCCTAAAAAAAAGGTTTCCTTAAACTTATTGTTAATTTCTAAAGGATTATTTGTTTTTTTATGATAATTAACTCAAGATAAAAAATGATACTAATTTTTGATATAGACTTGATAAAAATACCTAGCCCCGATTGAAGCAATTGTTTGAGCTCTTTTTTGTTTTTTTCAAACAAAAAAAGCGAGTGCGGAAAGCGGGAAATAGCTTCAAATAATTATCAAAAAAAAGCTCGAAATATTAATTTTCGAACTTTTTTGTATTTTAAAATTGAATAACTCTTAAGAAAAAATTTCGTTTAATAATTTAGCTAAACGCAATCCTCCTTTTTGTAATTGTTCTCTTACCACAGGAAAATAATCGTACGAATAACGGTAACTTAATTTATCGCCCGATTTTACCGAACCATATACTTTTTTGGTAAGTTTATGCGTATCTTTCATCCAATCAATTACATCACCATTTTGAAGCGCTTTAATTTGTTCTTTTGATAAATCCTTTGCGTTATCAGCTAATTCAAGATAGCTCATATCCCATTTATTTATTAAACCGCTATCCCAAACTCTGTGTAAATTAGAGCCTTTACCGTGCCATTTTACCTGTATTGAATTACCTCCTTTATCTTCTTTTTGCCCAATATGCATTGGCTGATGTAAATCGCCCATTAAATGTACCAACATTTTTAAATAAAAACGCTTGTCTTCAATAGTACTTTTATCATCTTTTAAAATGGTTACACATTCTTTAATTCCTGTAATTAAATCTCCCTTCGGATTTTTAGCTACCTCGCTGTATTTTCCATCCAAAGGCATATTTACATAATGCCAAGTGTAAAACTTTCCGAATTTTTTTCTGTCAGATTTTATTTCATCTGCATACGTAGATACAAACGCTAAACTTTCGCCTTGTAATAATTTATCAATTTGTCGTTTTGCTTTTTTTGTTAAATTGTTTTCAGCAATTTTACCTGTAGCCCTATGCCCTGTTGGACCCCAAAAATCTTCATTATTTGCAATAGTTGATGCACTTATTAAAAAAGCACAAAACAGTAATAACACCTTGGTTTTCATAAATAAATTTAGATTAATTTTTAACAAAAATATGCAATTATTTACATCAACATTTGGATTTAACAAAAAATTAAACATATATTTACGATATCAAATTGATATCAATTTAAATTAAAAAAAATGCAAAAAGAAAAAATCATCAATCCAACCAACGGTTATTTAATGTTCGGTATCGTGTTATTGCTATTAATTAGTGGAATTGTATTGTCCGTACTCAATGAAAATATTGCTTTTATATTACTATCGGTATTTAGTTTTATATTATCACTTGGTTTTATTCTTGTAAATCCAAACTCGTCAAAAGTGTTATTATTTTTCGGTAAATATGTAGGAACAGTAAAAAAGAACGGTTTATTTTGGGCAAATCCGCTATATAAAAAGAAAACAATTTCGTTACGAGCTAGTAATTTTGATAGTGAACGCTTAAAAGTAAATGATAAATTAGGAAATCCTGTAATGATTTCAACCATTTTAGTTTGGAGAGTTACCGAAACCTATAAAGCAGCTTTTGATGTTGATAATTACGAAAACTTTGTACGTGTACAAACAGATGCTGCGGTTCGTAAACTTGCAAGTATGTATCCGTACGATAATTTTGCTGATGAAGGATATGAAGAAGATATTACACTACGGTCAAGCGTAAACGAAGTCAGCGAAGCTTTAGAAAAAGAAGTTGAAGAACGTTTATCTATTGCAGGTATCGAGGTTTTAGAAGCACGTATTGGTTATTTAGCTTATGCACAAGAAATTGCAAGTGCTATGCTAAAACGTCAGCAAGCAACGGCTATTGTTGCTGCTCGTCATAAAATTGTACAAGGTGCAGTAGAAATGGTTGAAATGGCTTTAGAAGAATTAAATAAAAGACAAATTGTAGATTTAGATGATGAACGAAAAGCTGCAATGGTTAGTAATTTATTAGTCATTTTATGTGGTGATAAAGAAGCTTCTCCTGTTGTAAACACTGGTACTTTAAGTCATTAAATTTTAAAAAATTATGAAAGTATTTATAGAAAAACAAAAATTCACACAATGGTGGCTTCATTTATTAATTACATTAAGTTCAATTATAGCTATTTTACTAATTAGTAAAGACTGGATAAATACTGTTGATAAAAGTATTACAGCAAATAGCTCTTCTTTGGTTGGTATTATTTCAATAATAGCCCTTCACTTTTTAATTTATACCGCTTGTCTTAAAACTAAAATAAATGATATTGGTATCTCATATAAATTTATACCATTTCATTTTACTGAAAGAAAAATTTTATGGAAAGATATTGATGAAATTTATATCAGAAAATACAATCCTATTTTAGAGTACGGAGGTTGGGGATTACGTTTTACTTTCAATAAAAATAAAGGAAATGCTTTAAATATTTCTGGTGATATTGGCATTCAAATTGTTTTAAAAAACGGAAAAAAACTACTAATAGGAACTCAAAAAGAAGATGATATTACACGAGTTTTAAATAATTATCAAAAAAAATAGCGCGTGATTACAGTTATTACACTAATAATAGTCGGTATTTTTAATATTATCATTTATTTTGCAAAAAAATAACGATGGCAAAAAAGAAAGCATTCGCACTTCGTATAAATGAGGACATGATTAAGGCTATTGAAAAATGGGCTGCTGACGAATTTCGTTCTACAAACGGACAAATTGAATGGATGTTAATGCAAACACTCAAACAAGCCAAACGTGAACCTAATAAAAACGAAGAATAACAAATCTAACTATTAAAAGATGGTTACATACTTATTTTAATTTTAGTATTTTTGATTTAAAATTTAGTAAAACTAAATCTCCTACAAACCAATGTAGGAGATTTTAATTTTTAAAAACTTATTTATGAACAAAATATTTATACTCTTTATTTTTTTATGCTCACTAAAAAGCATTGCTCAAAATAATTCACAAAAAAATCCAGAAAACCAATTAGGAGTTTGGTATATGTACAACGGTTCGCACCAAGTTTCAAATAAATTTAGTTTAAAAACAATGGCACATTTTCGCTTCTTTGAAATAGGTGATGATATACAGCAATTTATTGGACGTTTTGGAGGTAATTACAAAATAAACAATAACATAAGTGCTACTTTAGGATATGCTTTTTTAAATACAGATGCTACTTTTAAAGCTAAAAACGGCGATACTAATGAGCATCGTATTTATGAAGATTTTAATGTAAAACATAAAATAAACACTCTAGCTTTTAGCCATAGATTTAGAGCCGAACAACGTTTTTTTAACACAAAAACTGATCACCTTCTACGCTATCAAATAGCCTTAAATTATCCATTAAATAATAAATGGGATACCTTTATATATAATGAAACTTTTTTCGATTTTAATGGTGAACCATACAATCAAAATTGGTTAGGAGCAGGTTTTAAATACAAAATTTCAAAAGCAATAAAACTAAAATTAGGATATCAAAATATAGTAACAAACCAAGATGCGAACTTTAACAGAATACTTTTAGGGCTTGTAATTAATACAAATCATCAGAAAAAATAATAATTATTAGTAGCTATTTCCCGCTTTCCGCACTCGCTTTTTTTGTTTGAAAAAAACAAAAAAGAGCTCAAACAATTGCTTCAATCGGGGCTAAAAATCTTTACACTATTTTAAATTTTATTTTTTAAAAATTATATAAATTAATACGATTAAAACACTTTAATACGTAAAATATTAAAATGTAACTCGTATAAAAACCTATTTTAGCAAAAAACTTATTTAAAAATGACCGCACCAATAATAACAAACGATGCAATTGTCTTTGGAATATTAATGATTTCTTTAGGATTTGTATTTTATACTGAATCTAAAACTGCTGGGTTTTGGCATAAATTCTATAAAATAGTTCCAGGACTTTTCATGGCGTATCTTGTACCAGCACTTTTCACCACTTTTGGAGTAATTTCTCCAGAATGGGAAACTACAAATGTAGCTGGTGAGGTTATTAAAGGAAAATCTCAATTATATTATGTAGCAAGTCGATTTTTATTACCCGCTGCATTGGTTTTAATGACAATAAGTATCGATTTAAAAGCTATATTTAACTTAGGTTCTAAAGCCTTAATTATGTTTTTTACAGGAACTTTAGGAATTATAATTGGTGGACCAATTGCTATTTTATTAATTTCAATATTTTCGCCAGAAACTGTTGGTGGTGCTAATTTTGATGCCGTTTGGCGTGGACTTTCTACACTTGCAGGAAGTTGGATTGGTGGTGGAGCAAATCAAACAGCAATGTTAGAAATTTATCAATATAATCCTCAAAAATACGGAGGAATGGTATTTGTTGATATTGTAGTTGCTAACGTTTGGATGGCAATTCTATTAATAGGAATTGGTAAAAAAGATAAAATTAATAAATGGTTAAAAGCAGATACCTCAGCTATTGAAGAATTAAAAGAAACAATGTCTACCTTTACAAAAAGCGTACAAAGAAACCCTAGCTTAACTGATTTTATGATTATGTTAGCAATTGCTTTTGGTACTGTTGGATTTGGACATTTTGCTTCGGGGTATTTAAGTGCTTTTTTTAGCGATTTAGTCGCAGGAATAGAATCGCAAGGATGGAGAAATATCTTTTCATTTTTAGGTTCAGGTTTCTTTTGGTTGATTAGTGTTTCTACTATTATTGCTATTGGATTATCGTTTACAAAAGCAAAAAACTACGAAGGTGCTGGAGCTAGTAAAATAGGAAGTATTTTTATTTACCTTTTAGTTGCTTCTATTGGTATGAAAATGGATTTAACAATGATTTTTGATAATGTAGGCTTAATTGCAATCGGTGTAGTTTGGATGAGTATTCATGCTGGTTTACTAATATTAGTAGCTAAATTAATTAGAGCACCTTTTTTCTTTTTAGCTGTTGGTAGTCAAGCAAATGTTGGTGGTGCTGCCTCTGCTCCTATTGTTGCACAAGCATTTCATCCTTCATTAGCATCTGTTGGAGTACTACTAGCCGTGTTTGGTTATGCAATTGGTACAATCGGAGCAATTATATGTACAATTTTAATGGAATTATCAGCAACTTTATAAGAGAATTCAGCATATTTGCAACTCAAAAAAATTATAATCATATGAAAAAAATTATCGCAGTTTTAGCGTTTTCTATACTAGCTTTTGCTTGTTCTTCTAAAAAAGAAGGAAACATGGTCGTTAAAGGTCAAATTAAAGGATTAAAAAAAGGTACTTTATATCTTCAGAAAATGAACGATACTCTATTAGTTTCTGTAGATTCTGTAGCTTTATTAGGTAGTGGGAAATTTACCTTAACAGATGATGTAACGTCACCTGTAATGTATTACCTAACTTTTGATGGAAATACAGAAGATAAACATTTAATGTTTTTTGGTGAAAAAGGTGAAATTACTATTAACGATAAATTAGAAGAATTTGGTTTTAACCCTGAAATAAAAGGATCTAAAAACCAAGATGTAATCGCTAAATTTCGTGAAATTGATAATAAATTTAAAGATCAACGTTTAGATTTTATTAAAAAAGATTTTGAAGCTCGTGCAGCTAAAGATCCTGTTTTAGTTAAACAATTAGAAGATGATTATAAAAAAATGATGCGTCGTCGTTTTTTATTTTCTACAAACTTTGCTATTGCTAATTCAGATAGTGAAGCAGCTCCTTATATTGCTTTATCTGAATTATTTGATGCCAATGTTATGTTATTAGATACTATTAATAACAGCTTGTCTGATAAAGTTAAAAAATCTAATTACGGGAAACGTTTACAAAAATTTGTAAGTCAGATAAAAGAAAAAGAAGATAAATAATTTTTTATTTTTCTTAAA
The DNA here is from genome assembly GCF_027941775.1 of Tenacibaculum pacificus. Lineage (NCBI taxonomy): Bacteria > Pseudomonadati > Bacteroidota > Flavobacteriia > Flavobacteriales > Flavobacteriaceae > Tenacibaculum > Tenacibaculum pacificus. The sequence continues at coordinate 2,080,809 of NZ_CP115917.1, forward strand.
ACAAAAAACTCGATACTATTTGTATCGAGTTTTTTTATATCAATATTAAAAATAAATTTACTGAATTTTAAAAGAAATTATAGGTAAAGCACTATGATTAGCAATGTCTTCAGAAATACTTCCTTCAAAGAAATGAGAAATTCCTTTTCTTCCGTGAGTAGCAACAGCTATAATATCAGCATTACTTTTATTTGCATAATATAATACCCCATCTTCAACTGAATAATCAGCAATAATTTTTACATCTTTTGCCTTAGTAACATCTTCATTTGCAGCTTCAAAAAACAGTTGCATTTTAGCTGTAATTTCAAGACTACTTTTAAATTTTGCAGTAGGTGTATTTACATATATTAATTGTAAATCACAATTTAACTTTCCGAAAAAAGCTTTTGCTTTTAAATAAGGAGCAACATCATCATTAGAAAAATCACGTGCAAAAACAACTTTTTCAACTTTACTTGTAATTGCTTCTTCTTTAACAACTAATACAGGTCTGTTTGCGTAACGAATTACTTTTTCGGTATTTGATCCTATAAAAATTTCTTCTAAACCACTTGTTCCTTTAGAACCGATTACCAATAAATCTGCATTTTCTTCTTGAGCTAATGCATCTAATTCACTAAAAACTTTAAAGTGTTTAATAATTGGTGTTACTTTTAAATCTGATAAATAATCTTTTTTCAAAAATTCAGTAAACCTTTTTTCAGCTAATTTTAGGTAAAAAATTGTTTCGTTTTGAGATGACATTTCTGATTGATTAATTACTGCATTCGAAAGCTCAAGCATATGAACTGCAATAATTTCAGTATTATTTTTTTTAGCTAAAAAAGCAGCGGTTTTTAAGGCGTTTTCTGAATGTATTGAAAAATCTACGGGTACAATTATTTTTTTCATTAGTATGATATTAAGGTTTAACTTCTAAAGTAAATCTACAACGTATTAATTAAAAAAAGTATGATTTTTATCATCTATTTTACTTAATGACATCCTTCTACAGAAGTAGATAAATCGTTAACTGGCAGTGGAGAAACATAAGGAATCCCTAAACCTAAACCACGTAAAATAAATAACAAACCAATAAGAACAACCACATAAGGAATAACTTGTTGAATTCTTTTTCTGACCAATCCGTTGGCAAAATTACCAACGTAAACAATAATTGTCATCAAAGGAATTGTTCCTAATCCGAAGATAAACATATATAAACTTCCCGAAAAAGCATTTGTGGTGGCTAATGCGCCAAAAACAGCCATATAAACCAATCCACAAGGTAGTAATCCATTTAAAAAACCGATAGTAAAAAAAGTATCGTTACCTTTCTTTTTAAGTTCTTTTCCTAAAGATGATTTAACTTTCATTACCAATTTATTAATCGGTTTTGAAAAATTATATTTTTGAAAAGTTTTTGGTAAAATAACTACCAAAATCATAAGAACACCTACTGCAATGGAAAGTTGCTGTTGAAATCCGAAGAAATAAAAACCTTTACCCAAAAAACCAAACAACAATCCGATTAAACTATAGGTAAATAATCGCCCAAAATGATAACTAAAAATTTGAAAAAACTGTTTTACAGGATTTTTTCTATCAACAGGCAACATAAAAGCGATAGGTCCACACATTCCAATGCAATGAAAACTACCTAATAAACCAAATATGAGCGCAGAAAGAAACATTAATAAATTAATTCTTTCTCAAATAAATAAGCTGTATTTTTGTAGTTCCAAGAAACAATAATGTTCCAACGACCACCCAATAAGCGTTTCTCAGGCACGAGCAAATATGTATCAGAAATTGAAATAGGTATTTCAAAATCTAATTGCTTATTAGATGGTCTATATAGGAACACTTTTCCTGTAATATCTTTAGGATTAAATTCTGTTGGAAAATAGATTTTTAATCCTTCTGATACTCTTTTTACTTTAATATTTTCTGTTAATGCTTTCGCATTTTTTGTTGCATTTATATCTCCTTGAAACTCTAATTCTTTTTGATAATACTCTTCAGATACCAAATCATGATTATAATTCTGACCTGTACTCATTGATATAACGAAATATAGAATAAAACTCATAAATGCGATAATTGCAATTACGATACCTGCTCCCCAATTTAGTTTCATTTTTATTATTTTTTAATATCATTTTTAATAAAATGATTATTTATTATCGATAACTTCTTGGTCCTAAAAAATTAGTTTTAGTCGTTTCGATTAATTTATCACCACTGTAAACACCAATTCTAAGGTTTACTTTTTCTTTTTTCATTTCTGATTGATGCAATTCTACAAATAACGTTCCTTCTGCTAATCCTTGTTTTGGAACTTCAAAATTTTGATGTGTTACTGTTTCTATTTTCCCTTTATGAGAAAGCAATTTATAACTTACATCATCAATCTGTTTTGTGGTTTTATTGATAACCTTATAAGTATAAATATTACTGATAACGCCATTTTCTTTATGTTCATACAATTGTCCTGGTAATCTTAAAATAGTTGCTTCAACATCATTTCTTAAAAATAACATTCCTATTAAAACGGCTATTAAAATACCTAAAACAGCGGTATAACCTTTCATTCTGGCAGTAAACTCAAAAGGTGTTTTCTTTTCAATATTTTCTTCACTTGCAAAACGAATCAATCCTTTTGGTAAACCTACGTTTTCCATCATGTCATCACATTCATCAATACAAGCGGTACAATTTACACATTCTAACTGTGTTCCATTTCTGATATCAATCCCCGTAGGGCAAACATTTACACATTGTGCACAATCAATACAATCTCCTTTTCCACTGGTTGCTCTATCTTCTTTTTTCTTGAATTTACCTCTACCTTTTTCTCCTTCTCCACGCACATGATCGTACGCTACATTAATTGTTTTATTATCTAACAAAACACCTTGCAACCTACCGTAAGGACAAGCAATAATACAAACTTGCTCTCTAAACCAAGCAAAAATAAAATAGAAAACTCCTGTAAAAATTAATAAAGAAATTAAAGTACTCGTATTATCAAACGGATTACCTGTTACATAATTAATAACGGTATCTCCACCAATTAAATAAGCTAAAAATACGTTTGCTATTAAAAATGAAATGATAAAAAAGATAAACCATTTTAACAGTCTTTTCTTAATTTTTTCGGCATTCCATGCTTGTTTTTCTAAACGGATTTGTTTTCCTCTATCGCCATCAATCCAATATTCAATTTTTCTAAAAACCATTTCTAAAAAGATGGTTTGCGGACAAATCCATCCGCAGAAAATCCGACCAAAAACGACAGTAAATAAAATAATAAATACCACGCCAACAATCATCGAAACTACTAATAAATGAAAATCTTGTGGCCAAAAAGGAAATCCAAAAATATTAAATTTTCGTTTTATTACATTGAATAATAAAAACTGATTCCCATTAATTTTGATAAAAGGAGCGGCTAATAAAATCAGTAACAGAAAATAACTAACGTACGATCTGTATTTATAAAGCCTTCCACTTGGTTTCTTAGGATATACCCAAGCACGCTTCCCGTCATTATTGATGGTACCTATACTATCTCTAAATTGCTCGTCCTTGGGTGTCTCCATTATCAACTATTAAAAAACTATTATTTATTGTACACTATCTTTTACTTGTGTAATAACTTCTTCTACTACTTCAGATTCTTCTTTCAATAATTCTCCTTGTGGTGGTTTTGGTTTTGCAGGCGTAGTACCTTGAAAAGCCATAATATAACTTGCCACTTTTTGAATATCTATTGGTTTTAAAGTTTTACCCATTGCAACCATTCCTTTTCCGTCTCTACCTCCATTTGTAATGGTAGTAAATACGTTTTTAATTCCGCCACCTAAAAGCCAATATTTATCGGTTAAATTAGGTCCGATACCTCCACCACCATCAGCAATATGACAGGCAGCACAGTTTAATTTATAGATAGCTTTCCCTCTTTTTAAATCGCTTTCTGAAGTTAAAACAGTTACTGATTCAGCATCAATAACGACCTCTTTTGAAGTAGATCTAAAAGCTGCTAATTCTCTTTTTGCAACAGCTACAGATTGTGCATATTCCATGTCTTGTGTATAGCCATCTAAAACTTCAAATCGCACTAAATAAACAACTGCAAAAATGATAGTTGCATAAAACATATATACCCACCGTGGCGGTAAATTATTATCTAATTCTTTAATTCCATCATAATTATGATCAAGAATAATTTCTTCTTCTTCTTCAATAGCTTTTGCAGCAGTCCAATTGGCAATTAATTCTCTAGCCCAAGCTAAATGATCTACTTCTTCAGGATTTATTCCTGCTTTAATCATTTCAACTTCTTCAATTTTTTTGACACCTATAATAGTCAATAATTCTTTCGCTAAAATAACCAAGCCAAAAGCTATAATTCCAAGCCAAACTAATGGATTTTCTAAAATATTAAACGGATTAGCGTACGAACTAATTGCTGTCGCTAATGCAAATGGTGTTAAAAAAGTAAACAAAAATGATATTGCCGATTGAACTCTTGTATAGTTTTTAGGCATTAACTCATTTGCTTTGTTTACAACTGTGTTAGATAGTACTTCTTTTAGAAGTACTACCAAACCAAACCCAATGGTAATGTATAAAATTATTGAATTTTCTAAAAAATTAAACGGTTCTTCATATGCCTTAAATGCCTCTGCTAAAATAAATGGCATTGAAAAAACAAAAAGAAAAGATACTATAGATTGAATATATTTTTTCATAATAATTTGTTTTAGTCATTTAAAGGTAAATCGCTTACCTTACTTATGTATTCTTTTTTGGCTGTAAATACCCACCAAAATAATATCATAAAAAAAGTAAAGAATATTGTTAATGAAATCAACGGATATATTTCAATACCTGCAATACTTTCCATATGATTTTTTACGAACTTTAACGTGAGTCTTAGTTTTTAGTGTTTAATTGTTTTTGAACATCTTTTACTTTTATATCTGTACCTAATCTTTGTAAGTAAGAAATTAAAGCGACTATTTCTCTATCTTTCATTTCGATAAAAGTCTGCCCATTATCAGCTGCATATTTTTTATCTGAAGCATAACTTTTAGCAAAATCAGGATCTTGATGTAAGTTTTCTTGAATTTTAGCTCCTTGTGCATCCATATTAGCTTGCGCATTTGCTATTTCTTCATCAGAATAAGGAACTCCTAAAGTTACCATTACTCTCATTTTAGCTTCAGTATCACTTTTATCTAACTTACTTCTTACTAACCATTGATACGCTGGCATAATAGAACCTGGTGAGGTACTTTGCGGATCGTACATATGGTTTAAGTGCCAACTATCAGAATATTTACTTCCGATTCTATGTAAATCTGGTCCTGTACGTTTAGATCCCCATAAAAATGGATGATCATATACAAATTCACCAGCTTTAGAATATTCTCCATATCGCTCAACTTCACTTCTGAATGGTCGAACCATTTGAGAGTGACATCCTACACATCCTTCACGAATATAAATATCACGTCCTTCTAATTCTAAGGGCGAATATGGTTTTACACTTGATATTGTTGGTATGTTCGATTTTACTAATAATGTTGGTACAATTTGAACAACTCCACCTATTAAAATAGCGATTGTAGCAAAAATTGTTAATTTGATTGGTTTTCTTTCCAACCAAGTATGCCATCCTTCTCCTTTTGTTCTGTGCTTAGATACTTTTGTTAAAGGTGCTGCTTCTGCTAAATCATCAGTAACATCGCTACCAGATCTAATAGTTTGTACCGTGTTGTAAATCATTACAAATGCTCCAAAAATAAACATACTTCCTCCGATAGCACGCATCCAATACATTGGAATAATTTCAGTTACAGTTTCTAAGAAGTTACCATAAGCTAATGTTCCATCAGGATTAAATTGTTTCCACATTGATGCCTGTACAAAACCTGCAACATACATTGGTAATGTGTACATAATAATACCTAAAGTACCAATCCAAAAGTGAAAGTTTGCTAAAGCTGTCGAATATAATTTCGTTTTAAATAATCTTGGAACCATCCAGTAAATCATCCCGAAGGTAAAGAAACCATTCCAAGCTAATGCCCCAACGTGAACGTGTGCAATAATCCAATCAGAAAAATGCGCAATTGCATTTACATTTTTTAATGATAACATAGGTCCTTCAAAAGTTGCCATACCATAACCAGTAATTGCAACTACGAAGAATTTTAAAACAGGATCGGTACGTACTTTATCCCAAGCACCACGAAGTGTTAATAATCCGTTAATCATTCCACCCCAAGACGGTGCTAATAACATTATTGAAAATGCAACTCCTAAATTTTGAGCCCAAGTTGGTAATGCGGTATATAATAAATGGTGAGGCCCTGCCCAGATATAAATAAATATCAACGACCAAAAGTGAACTATTGATAATCGATAAGAATATACAGGTCGGTTTGCTGCTTTAGGAACAAAATAATACATCAATCCTAAAAATGGTGTTGTTAAGAAAAATGCAACGGCATTATGTCCGTACCACCATTGTACTAATGCATCTTGTACACCTGCGTACACTGAATAACTTTTAAGTGAAACTTACAGGCAATGATAAACTGTTAAAAATATGTAATACTGCAACAGTTACAAAAGTTCCTAAGTAAAACCAAATTGCTACATATAAATGACGTTGTCTTCTTTGAAGAATCGTCCAAATCGTGTTTACACCAAAGGCAACCCAAACTAATGCAATTGCAATATCAATAGGCCATTCTAACTCTGCATATTCTTTGGAACTTGTATATCCTAAAGGAAGTGTTATGGCGGCTGCAACAATAATTAATTGCCATCCCCAGAAATTAAAATTACTTAAAAAATCACTCGCCATCCGTGCTTTTAGCAATCGCTGTAACGAGTAATAAACCCCTGCGTAAATAGCATTTCCTACAAAAGCAAAAATTACTGCATTTGTATGTAACGGACGTAAACGACCAAAACTTAACCGTGATATTCCGTCTGTAATATTTGGGAATAAAAACATTAATGCCAACAGCAAACCTACCGAGAAACCTACGATTCCCCAAAGAAGTGTAGCATAAATGAATTTTTTTACGATTTTATTATCGTAATAAAATTGTTGCATTTCCATAATTTAATTGAATTTAATATCTATTGTTAATTATTGTTTTTTGTTTCCTCTTTTACTAATTCGTCATCAAAAAGCATACGAACTGACGGTGTATACGAATCATCGTATTGTCCGCTTTTTACAGAAACAATAAATGCAATAAAAAAAATAATTGCCACTAAAATGCTTAGTGTAAGTAGTAAGTAAATAACGCTCATATCTTGCCTGATAATTGTAGCACAAAGTTAGTTTTGATGCTCTTCTTAAAATATGATAAATATCATATTTTATGATTTATTTAATATTTCACTAAAAAAGTTTAGAAGTAACAAAAGAGGAAGATTAAAAATAGTATCTAATCTGTAAAAACGGAATTTATTTGTTGATTCGCCGTGGTTTTAAGCTATGTTAATTTAGAAGAAAAACTTATTGAAAAATAAAAAATCTCTTAAAAAGAGGTTTTTGAACGTATTATTTATGTTTGTATTAGTTTTTACCAATCTCTATTTCCAGCTAAGGTTTCAATATCAGCATTTTCATATCCATATATTTTTGAGATATTTTCAAAATCACTCATTATTGATTCTCGAGCTACAGTTTCAATTTCACTTTCATTTTTGTAAAACTCATCTTGAATTTCATTAAATTCTTCAGTATATTTTTCTCCTAATTTATATAAACCTTCTAAGTTTGTTGAACTTTGAAGTTCAATTTCTTTACAAAAGTTCAACAAAATATCTTTACATTTATCTACTAAGAAATTAGGGAAATAATTATCAGAATACATATCTTTTAAAAAGTTATATTCTTGTGCTTTTTTATATTTTAATTCTTCTACTTTCATTATATTTTTTGTTAATTTTTCTATTCAAAATAATCAATATTATTTTTCCAATTCCTAAAAGTAATCAACTTCAAATTACCGTTGTTTTTTTATCAATAAAAATGCAATAATAATACCTGCAACAGCACCAAAAAGATGTCCTTCCCATGAAATATGACTTTTTAAAGATGGTACTAATCCCCAAATCAATCCGCCATAAACAAGAGCTACAGCAATAGAAACAACTATTGGAATAAATTTTCGTTCTAAAATACCGTTTGCTATTAAAAATGAAGCGAGTCCATATATTAATCCACTAGCGCCAATATGATTTGCACTTCTAGCAAACATCCAAACAAGCATTCCACCAACTAAAATTGTAAATATAATTACAGACAATGTTTTCTTCGGATAAAAATAATTAAGCACCGTTAATAAAACAATTAAAGGAAGTGTATTTGAAAATAAATGCCAAATATCAGCGTGTAAAAAAGGGGATGCAAAAACACCAATCAATCCATTAAAAGTACGTGGTATAATTCCAAATTTAGTAATCGGAATAAAAAAACTTATGGCGTGAACAACATATAAAAAGACTATTAATTGAATAGTATATTTGTGTTTTTTAGAAATCATACATTAATATTTTTTCCACAATGTGGACAATTACAATTTTTTCTTTAATTTTTTCTTCGGATTTTTTTAGCTGTTTTTCAGATTGAATTTTATCAATAAAAGCCGAACTAATAATTCCTGTAGGAAGCGCAACAAAACCAATTCCGATTAACGCAATAACACCACCCAATAATTTACCCCAAGGCGTTACAGGATACACATCGCCATATCCAACGGTTGTTAATGTTGCTACTGCCCACCAAAAAGCATCGCCAATGCTTGCAAATTTTTCTGGCTGGTCATCATGTTCTATATGATACATAAGCGTAGAGGATAAAACCATTAAAACAAAAGTTACAAAAATAGTAATAGACAACTCTGCTTTTGTTTCCTTAAATATATATTTTATGGTTTTTAAGGAGCTTGAATATCTACCTAATTTAAAAATTCGTAACAACCTGAACAAACGAAGAATACGTATAATTCCTAAATCAAAAGGAAAAATTAATGGTAAATAAAAAGGAAGTATTGCTATTAAATCGATAATTCCTGCAGTAGAAAAAGCAAAATTTAAGCGTTCTGTTTTATCTTCTTTTGTAATATCAGAAACCCAAATTCTGATAAAATATTCAATAGTAAATACTGTTACCGAAAACAATTCAAAAAGATGAAAAAAAGCCCTATATTTTATATTTAATTAATGATAAGATTCAAGAATTAAAACAATAATATTCAACACAATAAGCGCATAAATAAATTTGATAAAATACTTATTGTAAGTAATAAAATTACGTGCTTTTTTTTCATTAAACCCAATTTTTCTTAATGTGTTTAGCAATTGACTTTGGTAAACTATTTACTACTAATGCTTTTTTAGGATTATTTTTATGATAAATAATCCATACTTTTTTAGTTCTAATTTTTTTAGAGTACCTAAACAAGTGGTTGCATATTCTATTTCTTTATCCTCAGAAAAATAGGCGAATTTAATTCGATAACCACTTTCACCTTTTACATTATTAGAAAAATAGAGTTCTTTACCTAAATATCTTCCTTCAGTAATAATACCATTACTTAAAATTGTAATTTCTTTTACTGTATTTCGAATATATAATCTAAAAATAAATAGGGTAATCAATGGAAATACCAAATAATAAAAAAATGGATTTCCGTTAGGTATGTAATCAAAATTTTTAATAACACTATACGTAGGTTTTTCAATGTTATAAATAACCTTTACTTCATCGCCTATTTTTAAATTAGCAATAGAATTATAAGACACCCATCTATGATATTCTTTATCAATTGTATATTCATATTCATAGGCTTTTACCATTGCCTGTAACTGGTCGTCTTCTATATCCGTAAAATAAACTTCTGTAATAGTTGCTTTTGTTTCGTTTGTATTAATATTCAAATAAAAACATTCTCTAAAATCAATATTTTTCATATTAGATTTAAGCGATAAAAAACTAAAATAAAGAAGAATAAGTATAAAAATTGTAGAAAACCCTCTATAAAGCAATCGGATTTTTAAATTTACAGGAAGTGATTTTGTAATTTTTTTATGCATTTATATCATTAATTTTATCAATAAATAAATCTAGCTTTTCTTTACTACAACTGCTCAATTCAATATAACTTTTACCACTTTCAGGAAACGTATGTATTGCTAAATGACTTTCACCTAACAACCAAAAACAGGTATATCCTTGCTCAGGAAAATGATGTTCATTAAAAAGAATAATTGTAAAACCAGCCTCTTTTAATAAATACTCATACCTTGTTTTTAGTGATTTTGGCACAGTACAACTATCCCAAATTTTATGACTGTATATATTTGCTTCTATATGTTTGTAAGATGTATTCATAATTAATATAAATCCCAATTACCGTTTAAATAATATTTATAAAGAACGGGATTGTGTACTTTATTAACTTCAATACTATCTTTAGAATTAAAAAATTCCTTTCCAAAAGATGTTATCAATTGCATTGCTTCGTTATTTATCCAATTGGTTTTAACATTTTTGAATTCAATTTTTTGCAATTTATCTTTTAATTGATTCGAACTAATATTTTTATTTTTTGTTCCAAGTATCCAGCCCCATTCTCCCATCGATAATACTTGATTATGAAGTTTTACCGTATTAAAATCAGCAGATCTTATTGTTTTATCAATACAATTATAGGCATTTGTTGCAAAATACGGACTTCCTGCTTGAGTGATAATTAATCCGTTAGGTCTTAATTTTCTGTTACAAAGTGAATAAAATTCATGTGAATATAATCTTCCTAATTCAATGTTTCTAGGGTCTGGTAAATCAATAATAATGATATCATAAAAATCCGTTTTATTTTGCTCTAAATGAATATAAGCATCTTTGTTAAAAATGCTAAGTTTATCATTTTTCAGTGCTTTTTTTGTTGATTTTCTGTAATACAGAATGATTTAATCCTAAATCGGTCATTTTCGGGTCTAAATCGACCATATCAATTTTTTCAACAGTCGGATATTTTAATATTTCACGAACAGCACAACCATCGCCACCACCAAGAATTAATATTCGTTGCGGATTTGGATGTAATTGCATAATCGGATGCACCAACGGTTCAGTGATACATTTTTTCATCAATAGAACAAAATTGTAAGTTTCCGTTTAAGTATAACCAATGTTCATTTTTCCATTCGGTTACTACAATATTCTGATATTTTGTTTGTTCAGAATAAATAACTTTATCTTTATATTTTTTTTGTTCTCCCCATTGAATAATCGGTTTTGTAAAAGAAATACCCGTAATTAAAAGTCCAAAAACAACGATTAAAACAGTTTTTAAACGAATAATTTTACGCTTATTTATCTTTTCTTTAAATCGATAAAAAACAATTAACGCAACTAAAAAATTAATGATTCCTAACACAAAAGGCGTGTATGCTAAACCTAATATCGGCAGACCAATAAAAGCAAAAAATACACCTCCGATAAGACTTCCGTAATAATCTTTTTCTAAAATAGAGGAGATATTACTTTTTAAATCTTCATATTCTTTATTTATCCGAACAACTAACGGAATTTCTAACCCAATCAGTAAACCAATAAGCATACTTAAAGAATAAATAACAAATCCATAATAATCACTTACCGAAGCCAAGGTATAAACCAAAACTGAAGAAAATGCCACAATTAAAGAAAGTGATATTTCTAAGATTAAAAAATTTTGAATTAAGTTTTTTTTGATTAATTTACTCAATCGACTTCCTAAACCCGTACAAAAAAGCATCAGCGAAACAATCATCGTCCACTGAAAAATTGAATTTCCAATAAAATAAGTTGCTAAGGTAGATAAGGTATATTCGGCTACTATTCCTGCAAATCCTGTGGCAAAAATAGCAGCTTTTAATACAAAAGAATTCTGTTTTAAATACTCCATGTAATTAATATCGCAGCACCGATGTAAGCAAAAGCTTCCATTAAACCTGCACCAATATTTGGTTTTTCTTGATTGATAATTTCATCTGTAAGTTTTCTTCCTGGTAATAAAATTTTATCAGCAAAAAGACGCATTATTGGCAATAATAAACAGCCTAATAATGTTTGTAAACTAATATCGATAAGCGTTGTTGTCCAGTCTAAAAATGGGTCTAAAATTGCATTCATTGTGATAATTCCAATGGCAAGTATAGCGCCCGAAAAACTAACTCCAGCGGCAACATTGTCTTTTTCTATTTCATTATGAATATCATAACCCATCCAAGCAATAAACACTTTAGAACCGATTACAAGGACTATATTTCCTATAATCCAATAAATTAAAAAAGTTAAAATACCTGATATTAATGTTTCCGATTCACCAATTAAAGCACCATATAAAATAAGTCCGTTTGCAATATAAATTGATGCTTCAATAACACCTGCACCTTCATTTTCATCAGTAATAATTTCTTTCTTTAAATCGAATTTATTTAAAATTACTTTATTGCTAATCCAAACAGATAAAAGCAATAACGCTATAGCAATTATTCCGTAGATAAAAATATGCTGAATATCAGTTATAAAACCATAACTTTCGCCAATAATAGCACCGCCAATAACAATAATTAAGGCAGTAAAATATCCGACATAAGAAATAATAAATGCAAAATTATCTTTTTCAACTAATTCATCTTGAATATTAATCTTCGGATTTAGCATTTTATACGCTATTTTTCCAAGGATAAAAATGATAAATCCACTTATAATATATCCTAATGAATGATATATTTCTATAATATTTATATATTTTTCCATAATAATAATTTTGTAAGTTTATTTACCATATCCTCCACTTCTAGAGCGAGAAGAACTTGAACTACTATATCTGTTGCTATTTCGTGTAGTTCGGCTAGAACTTCCATAACTTTTACTAGAACTATATCCTTTCGACCTTAAAGAAGTAGCACTTCGTTTTACGTTGGTTCTTACCTTATCTTTAAATGATTGAGGTTTAGAATTCCAAGTACTACTAGTATTTCCTGTTGATGATGTTCCGTACGTATTATTTCTTCCGTAATAACTAGTTCTTCCTCGGTTATTAGTTCGATAATGGTCATAATCATTTCTTCCGTAACGATTAGACCCACCTAAAAGGCTACTCATAAAATGATACTGTCCATAAAATGCCCAAAAAGACGAACCGTTACTTTGTCTTTCCCAGCTTCCGTATTTTTGATTACCTACATAATTATTATAACCTGCAGGAGTCGATTTTTTATCTAAAACACCATTTTTCTTTGATAAAACGGTCATTCCTAAATCTTTTTGATGCTCTTCAAAAGTGATTGCAGAAACTTTTTTCCAATCAGTACGCTTTATATCAAAATCATCTTCAGTCGGTTTAGTTGTTTTATTATTTTTTTCAAGGATGATTTTATATTTATGAAAATAAGCATCGCTATCTTCTTTATAATCCATATCTGTTAAAATAACACTGTAATTTTCTACATCAATATAAGTAGTAATAATTTCATCTAAAGGAGATTTAAGGTACTTTTTTCGTTCTGCTCCACAAGAAACTATAAGTAGTAGTATGCTTGAAATAATTAATGTTTGGAATATTTTCATTGTAATTAATTTGATACCAAATTTAGTATTTTAATATTAATAAGTATCTGCAACAGGTAATATATTAGAAACAGCAAGTTCACTAATAATAATCCCTTTAGTTACCTCAAATTCATCTTCTCCGTACTGTTCTATACAAAGTGTTTTTTGTTCATCTTCGTCTAAATAATCGTAAGAAATTAATTCTTCCCACTCTGAAGCATCTAATTCTTTACAAAAACCTGGTGATTTTTCATCTAAAAAATAACGAGTTCCTTCAAAATCAATTTTTTTAGGTGGTTTTTGATTTTCATCAATATAATCACAAACCGTTTCGCCTAATTTTCTTAGTTTTATTTTTTCTGATAAAGTAACTACTAAACCTCCATCATCTTCAAGATGTAAAAACTTTTCCGTAGTTCCATTTTTGATAACAAATTCACGAGTAAAATAATCATCTCCCCAATCATATTCAAACAAAGCTGTAACTGTCCAAGTTTCTATGGCATATTCAAAAATATATCCTTTTCCTAAATCTCTAATCGTAATATTAGTCGGATCAAAATGTCTTTCTGGTTCTTTTTTCTTTAAAAAATCAAATATTCCCATGTTGTATTATTTTTTATAAAACTAAATAAATTTTGTTAAGTAACAACTTAATGATATTCATTAAATTATTTTAATGTAACCTTTTTTAACAAATAAGCTCTTCTTTATTAAAAGAAGAGCTTATTTTATCAAATGAAATTATTGATAATTACTTTTAAATAATTTTACAATCCCATTTGTTTTTTTAACTCTTCAAGATTGCTTGCTGCACTTGTTTTTTTAGAACCTAAAGCTTTATCAAGTTCTTCATCGATACTTTTCGATTCGTTAGCAATATCTCCATAAGCTTCGGCTAAAGCTTCTTCTTCGGATACTTTTTCTTTCATTTTTTCTAGCATATTTACAGTACTAGAACTATCGATTGCCGCCATTTGTTTGTTTAAATTCTTGGTTGCTTTCGAAACTTTTACACGAGCTTTAAGGGTTTTTAATTCATTTTCCCATTTACTGATGTTATTTCTCAAACTATTAACATTGGTTTCTAATTGAGAAACCGATTTCGAAAAATTAGTAACCTCAATAGTACAACGATTAACGTGTTCTGTATTTTCTTCTTTTTTAACTAAAGCTTCCGTTGCTAAACGATCTGCATTTTCAGCAGTAAGCTCTCCTTTTCCAGCTTTTTGTAAAATCAACATTGCCTTATTTTGATAATCTTTGGCTTTTGTTTCGAACTGTGTTTTATCATTTGTAGAACGAATTAACATGGCTTTTACCTGCGCAAGACCTTCCATCGCTTCTGTTAAGTCATTTTTAATGTCCTTAATACCCTGCTCTGTCATTTTGATAGGGTTTTCCATTTTGTCAATTGCAGAGTTTGCTTCTGCTTTTCCTACATTAAATAATCTTCTAAAGATATTCATAATATGTTTTTTTAGTGTGTGTGTGTTAATTTGTATTTTTAATTATGCTTTAGAAAACTGAATGATGTTTTCTGAATATTCACTTAATAATAAACTCAAAGAATTTATAGAACCTTCCAATTCGTTTAAATCAAGGTTTTCAATTTGTAGCGTATCTCTAAAAATCACTTTCGTACCTGTTTCATCTAAAACAAAAGCACCATGAACGATGTCTCTATTTTTTTGTAATAATTGTTGAAAAATATTTTCATCAGGATTTGTGATTTTGAAGATATATTGTTCAATAATTAAAACTGGATTTGCAATTCCAATAATCAAATTATCAATACCTTCATCTTGATTTTGAATCATCAAAATACCTTCTTTTTTATCTTCATGAGTAATATTGTAATTTAACTCAAGTAAGTAATTTTTAATAATGTTAAATTGTTTTTTCATCTATTTTATTCTTTTACAAAATTTCTTAAACTTATTAAGTGTTTTTTAGTTTCTCAGGATTATTGCTAATAATTTTAGAATATCCAGCTATTCTGTAATTTTAGTTTGCTAATTTTAGTACTTTTGGTCTGTCAAATATAATCATATTTAAGTAATCTGCAAATAAAATTAGCACATCATGTCGTTTTTCGGAAAAAATATTAAAAAAATAAGAAGCGTAAAAGGACTTAGCCAACAAGCTTTTGCAGACATATTTTCTTTAAAAAGAGGAACTCTAGGTGCTTACGAAGAAAAAAGAAGCGAACCAAAAATTGACACCATCATAAAAGTTGCTAATTACTTTAGCATATCGATAGATGATATTCTAACAAAAAACATTACAGTTAATCAATTATTAAGCTTTAACGAAATCATTACTACAGATATCAATCAAGTTGTAAAAGCTAGTTTTACTGATATTCCTTTTGTAAACTCATTAAACAGTAAAATGTTTATCGATGATTTTAAAACCACAGAAAGCTATCAATCCTTACCTCTTATTAGAATGCCCGTAACAGCAAATGCTCCATTATTAGCATTTACAGTACAGGATTTATTTATGGTTTCTAATGAGGAAGGTTTATTTCCTGGTGATGTTGTAGTTGGTGAAAGCACTATTGCTGATGATTTAATTAAAGGAGATGTAGTAACTGTATTGGCAAATGATACGTTATTTATCAGACGTTATAACACTACAGATACAGGTTATCATTTATTAGCCGATCATATAAATATCGCTCCGATAAATATCCCTTATGGAACTGACATCCATTTTTGGAAAGTTTCTTATGTATTTTTAAAACAATATCCAAAATTCAATTCAAAATTAGAAAATCAATTAAACCAATTAAATACCGAACTAAAACGGTTGTCATTAAAATAATCTTTAAACAAAAAAACACGAAGCAATTGCTTCGTGTTTTTTATTCATGTTAAAAATATAAATGTGATTAATTATTCACTTTTACATTAGTATTTCCTTTGACAATGTAAAAATAAGAACGTCTATTTTTTTGATGTTCAGCCTCAGTACATTTGCTACTATTAGCATCATCACAATTATTTAATAAACTATCCTCTCCAAATCCAATTGCACTTGCTATCCTATCTGATGAAATTCCTCTTGATATTAAATAATCTCTTGTTGATTTCGCTCTTCTATCTGATAAACTTCTATTGTATGTTTTTGATCCTCGACTATCGGTATGTGATTCTATTTTGATAACTAAATCAACATTTGCTTTCATAACAGTTACGATATGTTCTAATTCGTATTCAGCATCTTCGCGAATATTTGATAAATCAAAATCAAAATAAATAGGATTAATTACTATCTGATCTTTAACTATTAATGATTCTAAATTAAGATTAGCAACTACTACTTCTTTATTGATATCTAGTGTCTCTGTATCTTTATTCTTGTTTCTGTAATTTTCTTTAGATGCTACTACTACAAACTTCTTTTCACAATCCATTTTTTCAAATAAATAAGCGCCTGTTCGTCCTGTTTTTTGCTCTAAAATAACAGCTCCTTTTTCATCCATTAATTGAACTACTGCATTCTGTATTGGAGCTCCTGTTCGTGAATCAGTAATAATTCCTTTAACGTCTTCCTTACATTTATAAATACTAAAACTATAAATATCATCATCGCCTAGACCACTTTTTCGGTTTGAGGAAAAGAATCCATAACTATGAGCATCATTTATTACAAATGCAAAGTCATCTGAAGATCCATTTACTGGTGCTCCTAAATTTACAGGGTTAGTATAAACTCCTGCTTCTATTTGTGATTCAAAAACATCCAAAGCTCCTAATCCTAAATGACCATCTGATGCAAAATATAATACATCATCACTTCCTACAAACGGAAACATTTCACGTCCTTCCGTATTAATAGTACGTCCTAAATTTTTCGGCTGACTAAACGTATTATTTTCTAAAATTGATACTTTATAAATATCGGTTGCTCCAAATCCATTTGGCATATCTGATACAAAGTACAATGTTTTTTCATCTGAACTTAAAGCGGCATGACCACGTGAAAATGAATCACTATTAAATGACAACTCAATTACATTACCCCATAATTCGCCTATTTTATCTGCACTATAAAGTTTTAAATGAGATACTTCATTTTTATCTCCTTTTAACCTTTTTCCATCATAATTATCTCGAGTAAAATAAGCTTTCTTACCGTTTTTTGTAATAATAATATTAGACTCATGATATTTTGAACTTAAATCCTCTAGCATCGTTTTCTTCTCGACATCTAAAATCTTCTTCTCTTTGATGTCTTTTTGCTTCGCTTTATAGATATTCAAATAAGGTTGTTTATTCCATTTGTATAATTTCTTATCCTTATCTGTTTTTGGACTTGTCGATGCAAAATAGAAATCATCTTCATAAATAAATCCTCCAAAATCAGAATACTTAGTATTACTTGATAAATTATGAATATTGATATATGTTTTTTCTTTATTTGAATATTCTACAAAATAATTCGAATTATTCTCTAAAGAAGCAACACGGCTATCTGTCCCATTTTTTGATTTTAATTTCAGTAACCATTTATCTGATTCCTCATTTTTTCCGTTACTTTTCAAAACTTGAGCATATCTAAATAAATGTTCTGAGGAAGCGATTTCTTCAGTGAAGACTCATCAGTTTTTTATAGTTTTCTTCTGCCTTAGCTAATTCGAAATTAAAATAATGGGAATCGCCTAACCTACTTAAAACTAAATATGAATCATCTCCTTTATCATGAATCGATTGATAAAGTTCTCCAGATTTTTTATATGCAAATTCTTTAAAGTACCTATCAGCTGCATATTTTCGTTGACCGAAACTTGCAGTACTTAACAATAGGATTAATATGTATAGTATGTTTTTCATTTTCCTAGTTTTTATATTAAAAGAATCTTGGTGATTTCAATGCTTGCTCTTTAAACATATCATATCGCAACATTACTTCATAAGTTCCTGAGTTATAATTACTATAATTTGAATTTGTTAAATCGTAAGCAAACCCTAAATACAAACTTTTACTTGCCTGAAAACCTAACAATGCACTGATTGAATCATCCCAACGCCAAGCCAAACCTGCCGTAAATTTCTCATTGAACAAAAAGTTTCCGGATACATCTATTGATAATGGCGCTCCGTTTACTGCCTTAGCTAAAACTGCTGGTTTAAATTTGATGCTTTCACTTAAATCGAATACATATCCTGCTATTAAGAATAAATGTAAACGTTCTTCAGCAACACTTCCGCCACCTTTAACATCATCATAATGTTCAGTACTTATAAAGTTTGGAATCGCTGCTCCTAAATACCAATTACTTGTATAATAATACAATCCTGCTCCAACTGTTGGTAAAAACTTATTGATATTATTACCTAAGTTTTTATCATCTCCATGTTGATATCTTCCCTTACTCCAATCTACATTTAAATGACGACCTCCTAGTTTTAATCCAAAAGCTAAATTTCCTTCATCACTGGTTCGAATTGTATAAGATCCATTGATATCTAAAAATACTTCACTCGCTGGACCTATTCTATCATTCGTTAAATTGACTCCTAAACCAACACCGCTATATCCTAGCGGAGTGTCATAACTTAAAGTTTGTGAATCTGGTGCTCCATCGACACCAACCCATTGGGTTCTTCCTAGTAAATTAATAATACTGTGTCCGTTGGACCCTGCATAAGCAGGGTTTACGGTCATTGTATTGTACATATATTGGGTGTACTGCGGATCTTGTTGTGCATTAATTCCGGCTATTACACATAGAATTAATAGTATTGAATATCTAATTTTCATATCGCTTTTTTTATCTATTAATGTATAACCATCCTACTTTTGGTTTTGAACCATCTCCTAAATCGATAACATAATAATAAGTTCCTGGTGGTAATTTCTCATCAACACTAATGGTTGATCGTCCATTTGATATCCCTGTAAAGGCTACACTTTCATTATTATATCCTGAAGCTTTATAAACGGTATTTCCCCATCTATTAAAAATCTCTACAGTATTCTTGGCATATTCTGGCTTGTCAATACATGAGATGAAAAAAGCATCATTATCTCCATCGTTATCTGGTGTCATAATATTATATGGTGTACCACGTGGATTTGTATCTGTATTTACTAAAATAGTAACTGTTGCTATCTTACAGTTGATAGGTAATGCACCATTTTCACAAATTTGATATTCTAAAACATGAGTTCCTCCTTCTACATCTAAACCTATACTTATAGTTCCATCTGAATTAAAAGTAAACCCATCATTATTAGTTCCATTTGGATCTGGTAACAATGATACTTCTCCTACTCCTGTTCCTAAAGTAACTGGTATTCCATTTAATATATCATTAATTGTTACTGATGGAGTATCATTTCCTATCGTTATAGGTGTTGAAGTATAATTATCATCAATAGCAGTTATAGTATTAGGTAACTCAATTTTTACATCAATATCTGCAGTATCAGTTCCTCCGTTTCCATCACTAATAGTATATGGGAAAGTAATTTCTGTTCCTGTTCCATCAGGTTGGATATCTAATGTTCCATTTGCTAATAATGTTACCGTTCCTCCTGTTACTGATATTGCTGTTCCTACAACTGGAATAGTTCCATTGATATCTGTAATTGTTAAAGGATCATTATCTACATCAGCATCAACGCCATTATCGTTATCTGCTAAAACATCTACATTGACTAAAGCATCAATCGTTGTACTTGCTGTATCATCTTGTGCTACTGGTGCTGTATTTCCGATTGATACATCAACATTCGCTGTATCTGTTCCGCCATTTCCATCACTAATAGTATATGGGAAAGTAATTGCAGCTCCTGTTCCATCAGGTTGGATATCTAATGTTCCATTTGCTAATAATGTTACCGTTCCTCCTGTTACTGATATTGCTGTTCCTACAACTGGAGTAGTTCCATTGATATCTGTAATTGTTAAAGGATCATTATCTGCATCAGCATCAACGCCATTTCCGTTAGATGCTAAAACATCTAAATTTACTAAGGCATCAACTGTTGTACTTGCTGTATCATCTTGTGCTACTGGTGCTGTATTTCCGATTGATACATCAACATTCGCTGTATCTGTTCCGCCATTTCCATCACTAATAGTATATGGGAAAGTAATTGCAGCTCCTGTTCCATCAGGTTGGATATCTAATGTTCCATTTGCTAATAATGTTACCGTTCCTCCTGTTACTGATATTGCTGTTCCTACAACTGGAGTAGTTCCATTGATATCTGTAATTGTTAAAGGATCATTGTCTGCATCAGCATCAACGCCATTTCCGTTAGATGCTAAAACATCTAAATTTACTAAGGCATCAACTGTTGTACTTGCTGTATCATCTTGTGCTACTGGTGCTGTATTTCCGATTGATACATCAACATTCGCTGTATCTGTTCCGCCATTTCCATCACTAATAGTATATGGAAAAGTAATTGCAGCTCCTGTTCCATCAGGTTGGATATCTAATGTTCCATTTGCTAATAATGTTACCGTTCCTCCTGTTACTGATATTGCTGTTCCTACAACTGGAGTAGTTCCATTGATATCTGTAATTGTTAAAGGATCATTGTCTGCATCAGCATCAACGCCATTTCCGTTAGATGCTAAAACATCTAAATTTACTAAGGCATCAACTGTTGTACTTGCTGTATCATCTTGTGCTACTGGTGCTGTATTTCCGATTGATACATCAACATTCGCTGTATCTGTTCCGCCATTTCCATCACTAATAGTATATGGGAAAGTAATTGCAGCTCCTGTTCCATCAGGTTGGATATCTAATGTTCCATTTGCTAATAATGTTACCGTTCCTCCTGTTACTGATATTGCTGTTCCTACAACTGGAGTAGTTCCATTGATATCTGTAATTGTTAAAGGATCATTGTCTGCATCAACATCAACGCCATTTCCGTTAGATGCTAAAACATCTAAATTTACTAAGGCATCAACTGTTGTACTTGCTGTATCATCTTGTGCTACTGGTGCTGTATTTCCGATTGATACATCAACATTCGCTGTATCTGTCCCGCCATTTCCATCACTAATAGTATATGGGAAAGTAATTGCAGCTCCTGTTCCATCAGGTTGGATATCTAATGTTCCATTTGCTAATAATGTTACCGTTCCTCCTGTTACTGATATTGCTGTTCCTACAACTGGAGTAGTTCCATTGATATCTGTAATTGTTAAAGGATCATTGTCTGCATCAACATCAACGCCATTTCCGTTAGATGCTAAAACATCTAAATTTACTAAGGCATCAACTGTTGTACTTGCTGTATCATCTTGTGCTACTGGTGCTGTATTTCCGATTGATACATCAACATTCGCTGTATCTGTCCCGCCATTTCCATCACTAATAGTATATGGGAAAGTAATTGCAGCTCCTGTTCCATCAGGTTGGATATCTAATGTTCCATTTGCTAATAATGTTACCGTTCCTCCTGTTACTGATATTGCTGTTCCTACAACTGGAGTAGTTCCATTGATATCTGTAATTGTTAAAGGATCATTGTCTGCATCAGCATCAACGCCATTTCCGTTAGATGCTAAAACATCTAAATTTACTAAGGCATCAACTGTTGTACTTGCTGTATCATCTTGTGCTACTGGTGCTGTATTTCCGATTGATACATCAACATTCGCTGTATCTGTTCCGCCATTTCCATCACTAATAGTATATGGGAAAGTAATTGCAGCTCCTGTTCCATCAGGTTGGATATCTAATGTTCCATTTGCTAATAATGTTACCGTTCCTCCTGTTACTGATATTGCTGTTCCTACAACTGGAGTAGTTCCATTGATATCTGTAATTGTTAAAGGATCATTATCTGCATCAGCATCAACGCCATTTCCGTTAGATGCTAAAACATCTAAATTTACTAAAGCATCAACTGTTGTACTTACTGTATCATCTTGTGCTACTGGTGCTGTATTTCCGATTGATACATCAACATTCGCTGTATCTGTTCCGCCATTTCCATCACTAATAGTATATGGGAAAGTAATTGCAGCTCCTGTTCCATCAGGTTGGATATCTAATGTTCCATTTGCTAATAATGTTACCGTTCCTCCTGTTACTGATATTGCTGTTCCTACAACTGGAGTAGTTCCATTGATATCTGTAATTGTTAAAGGATCATTATCTGCATCAGCATCAACGCCATTTCCGTTAGATGCTAAAACATCTAAATTGACTAAAGCATCAACTGTTGTACTTGCTGTATCATCTTGTGCTACTGGTGCTGTATTTCCGATTGATACATCAACATTCGCTGTATCTGTTCCGCCATTTCCATCACTAATAGTATATGGGAAAGTAATTGCAGCTCCTGTTCCATCAGGTTGGATATCTAATGTTCCATTTGCTAATAATGTTACCGTTCCTCCTGTTACTGATATTGCTGTTCCTACAACTGGAGTAGTTCCATTGATATCTGTAATTGTTAAAGGATCATTATCTGCATCAACATCAACGCCATTTCCGTTAGATGCTAAAACATCTAAATTTACTAAGGCATCAACTGTTGTACTTGCTGTATCATCTTGTGCTACTGGTGCTGTATTTCCGATTGATACATCAACATTCGCTGTATCTGTTCCGCCATTTCCATCACTAATAGTATATGGGAAAGTAATTGCAGCTCCTGTTCCATCAGGTTGGATATCTAATGTTCCATTTGCTAATAATGTTACCGTTCCTCCTGTTACTGATATTGCTGTTCCTACAACTGGAGTAGTTCCATTGATATCTGTAATTGTTAAAGGATCATTATCTGCATCAGCATCAACGCCATTTCCGTTAGATGCTAAAACATCTAAATTTACTAAAGCATCAACTGTTGTACTTGCTGTATCATCTTGTGCTACTGGTGCTGTATTTCCGATTGATACATCAACATTCGCTGTATCTGTCCCGCCATTTCCATCACTAATAGTATATGGGAAAGTAATTGCAGCTCCTGTTCCATCAGGTTGGATATCTAATGTTCCATTTGCTAATAATGTTACCGTTCCTCCTGTTACTGATATTGCTGTTCCTACAACTGGAGTAGTTCCATTGATATCTGTAATTGTTAAAGGATCATTGTCTGCATCAGCATCAACGCCATTTCCGTTAGATGCTAAAACATCTAAATTTACTAAGGCATCAACTGTTGTACTTGCTGTATCATCTTGTGCTACTGGTGCTGTATTTCCGATTGATACATCAACATTCGCTGTATCTGTCCCGCCATTTCCATCACTAATAGTATATGGGAAAGTAATTGCAGCTCCTGTTCCATCAGGTTGGATATCTAATGTTCCATTTGCTAATAATGTTACCGTTCCTCCTGTTACTGATATTGCTGTTCCTACAACTGGAGTAGTTCCATTGATATCTGTAATTGTTAAAGGATCATTGTCTGCATCAGCATCAACGCCATTTCCGTTAGATGCTAAAACATCTAAATTTACTAAGGCATCAACTGTTGTACTTGCTGTATCATCTTGTGCTACTGGTGCTGTATTTCCGATTGATACATCAACATTCGCTGTATCTGTTCCGCCATTTCCATCACTAATAGTATATGGGAAAGTAATTGCAGCTCCTGTTCCATCAGGTTGGATATCTAATGTTCCATTTGCTAATAATGTTACCGTTCCTCCTGTTACTGATATTGCTGTTCCTACAACTGGAGTAGTTCCATTGATATCTGTAATTGTTAAAGGATCATTGTCTGCATCAGCATCAACGCCATTTCCGTTAGATGCTAAAACATCTAAATTTACTAAGGCATCAACTGTTGTACTTGCTGTATCATCTTGTGCTACTGGTGCTGTATTTCCGATTGATACATCAACATTCGCTGTATCTGTTCCGCCATTTCCATCACTAATAGTATATGGGAAAGTAATTGCAGCTCCTGTTCCATCAGGTTGGATATCTAATGTTCCATTTGCTAATAATGTTACCGTTCCTCCTGTTACTGATATTGCTGTTCCTACAACTGGAGTAGTTCCATTGATATCTGTAATTGTTAAAGGATCATTATCTGCATCAGCATCAACGCCATTTCCGTTAGATGCTAAAACATCTAAATTTACTAAAGCATCAACTGTTGTACTTACTGTATCATCTTGTGCTACTGGTGCTGTATTTCCGATTGATACATCAACATTCGCTGTATCTGTTCCGCCATTTCCATCACTAATAGTATATGGGAAAGTAATTGCAGCTCCTGTTCCATCAGGTTGGATATCTAATGTTCCATTTGCTAATAATGTTACCGTTCCTCCTGTTACTGATATTGCTGTTCCTACAACTGGAGTAGTTCCATTGATATCTGTAATTGTTAAAGGATCATTATCTGCATCAGCATCAACGCCATTTCCGTTAGATGCTAAAACATCTAAATTGACTAAAGCATCAACTGTTGTACTTGCTGTATCATCTTGTGCTACTGGTGCTGTATTTCCGATTGATACATCAACATTCGCTGTATCTGTTCCGCCATTTCCATCACTAATAGTATATGGGAAAGTAATTGCAGCTCCTGTTCCATCAGGTTGGATATCTAATGTTCCATTTGCTAATAATGTTACCGTTCCTCCTGTTACTGATATTGCTGTTCCTACAACTGGAGTAGTTCCATTGATATCTGTAATTGTTAAAGGATCATTATCTGCATCAACATCAACGCCATTTCCGTTAGATGCTAAAACATCTAAATTTACTAAGGCATCAACTGTTGTACTTGCTGTATCATCTTGTGCTACTGGTGCTGTATTTCCGATTGATACATCAACATTCGCTGTATCTGTTCCGCCATTTCCATCACTAATAGTATATGGGAAAGTAATTGCAGCTCCTGTTCCATCAGGTTGGATATCTAATGTTCCATTTGCTAATAATGTTACCGTTCCTCCTGTTACTGATATTGCTGTTCCTACAACTGGAGTAGTTCCATTGATATCTGTAATTGTTAAAGGATCATTATCTGCATCAGCATCAACGCCATTTCCGTTAGATGCTAAAACATCTAAATTTACTAAAGCATCAACTGTTGTACTTGCTGTATCATCTTGTGCTACTGGTGCTGTATTTCCGATTGATACATCAACATTCGCTGTATCTGTCCCGCCATTTCCATCACTAATAGTATATGGGAAAGTAATTGCAGCTCCTGTTCCATCAGGTTGGATATCTAATGTTCCATTTGCTAATAATGTTACCGTTCCTCCTGTTACTGATATTGCTGTTCCTACAACTGGAGTAGTTCCATTGATATCTGTAATTGTTAAAGGATCATTGTCTGCATCAGCATCAACGCCATTTCCGTTAGATGCTAAAACATCTAAATTTACTAAGGCATCAACTGTTGTACTTGCTGTATCATCTTGTGCTACTGGTGCTGTATTTCCGATTGATACATCAACATTCGCTGTATCTGTTCCGCCATTTCCATCACTAATAGTATATGGGAAAGTAATTGCAGCTCCTGTTCCATCAGGTTGGATATCTAATGTTCCATTTGCTAATAATGTTACCGTTCCTCCTGTTACTGATATTGCTGTTCCTACAACTGGAGTAGTTCCATTGATATCTGTAATTGTTAAAGGATCATTATCTGCATCAGCATCAACGCCATTTCCGTTAGATGCTAAAACATCTAAATTTACTAAGGCATCAACTGTTGTACTTGCTGTATCATCTTGTGCTACTGGTGGACAGTTTGGTTGCGTATCAATAGTTATTGATAAGGCTGGAGAAGTACATCCAGCTGCATTCGTCTCTGTTAAACTATACGTACCAGATGCTAAACTTGAAAAACTTGTTCCCGTTTGAGCTGCTACTACTGGCGCTGTTCCTGTTAATGTATATGTTGATGTTCCTACTGGACTCGTTACACTTACACTTCCTGTTGCTACAGCACATGTTGGATCTACATCCGTTGCTGCTGGTGCACTTGGTGTTGCTGGTTGCGCATCTATAGTAATTGTAGTTGCTGCTGAGATACATCCAGCTGCATTCGTCTCTGTTAAACTATACGTACCAGCTGCTAAAGTCGTAAAACTTGTACCTGTTTGAGCTACTACTACTGGCGCTGTTCCTGTTAATGTATATGTTGATGTTCCTACTGGACTCGTTACACTTACACTTCCTGTTGCTACAGCACATGTTGGATCTACATCCGTTGCTGCTGGTGCACTTGGTGTTGCTGGTTGCGCATCTATAGTAATTGTAGTTGCTGCTGAGATACATCCAGCTGCATTCGTCTCTGTTAAACTATACGTACCAGATGCTAAACTTGAAAAACTTGTTCCCGTTTGAGCTGCTACTACTGGCGCTGTTCCTGTTAATGTATATGTTGATGTTCCTACTGGACTCGTTACACTTACACTTCCTGTTGCTACAGCACATGTTGGATCTACATCCGTTACTGCTGGTACACTTGGTGTTGCTGGTTGCGCATCTATAGTAATTGTAGTTGCTGCTGAGATACATCCAGCTGCATTCGTCTCTGTTAAACTATACGTACCAGATGCTAAACTTGAAAAACTTGTTCCCGTTTGAGCTGCTACTACTGGCGCTGTTCCTGTTAATGTATATGTTGATGTTCCTACTGGACTCGTTACACTTACACTTCCTGTTGCTACAGCACATGTTGGATCTACATCCGTTGCTGCTGGTACACTTGGTGTTGCTGGTTGCGCATCTATAGTAATTGTAGTTGCTGCTGAGATACATCCAGCTGCATTCGTCTCTGTTAAACTATACGTACCAGATGCTAAACTTGAAAAACTTGTTCCCGTTTGAGCTGCTACTACTGGCGCTGTTCCTGTTAATGTATATGTTGATGTTCCTACTGGACTCGTTACACTTACACTTCCTGTTGCTACAGCACATGTTGGATCTACATCCGTTGCTGCTGGTGCACTTGGTGTTATATTTACTGTTACTGTTGATTTATCTGTTAATTCAACATTACAAGCTCCATCAACCGCATATAAATTATAAACAGTTGTTGAGGCTGGTGTTACATTAAAAGTTAAATCAGCTCCTGCTCCTACTTGAGATGCTCCGACATTACTATCATTACTGTCTAAACGTAATTGATATGTAACACCTACTTGAGCACTTGTTAATGTTATAGTTCCTGTAGCTGTTGGGCAAATAGAATCATCACTAACCGCTAAACTATCATCAGGGGAAGTACATACCGAACAAGCTGGTGCTTGTACACCTCCATCATAAGGAAAAGTACTAACATCTGCAGGTGTTGTAAGAATACCAGAATCTGGTGCTGTTTCTAAAGCATCATATAAACCATTATCTCCTACTGTTCCTGTTAAATTAGCAACGTCAATTCCTGCTTCAATAGAGTCACTACAGCTATCTCCATCTGAATTTGTATTTGTATCATTTGTACATGAATCGTCTATCTCTCTTAAAGAAAAACCATCTACGACTATTACAGTTTCATTATTTAACTGAAATCTATATTTAACTGTTGTTGATGTAGCTTCAAATACAATACGGTATTTTTTCCAATGTGGATCCCATTCTTCTGATACATCTGGTGTTGTAGCAGGGAAAGGATATATCGTAGTATCAAGAGGTGTTTCATATAAAACATTTGCACCTGTACCAGACCCACCATCAACAAAACCATAAACTATTTGTGTAGGATCATATGAGTATGCTGCTGGGTGATTTCTATAACTAGGTAAAGAACCCATTTCAAATTCCATTTGATAAGTCTTACCAATTGTTAGAGTCGTTATTTCATTTTCTAATCCTTCTCCACTTAATGAAAAAATAACAAAAGTACCTCCATTACCAGACGGTTTTACATTTATATTATACATATTAGGAGACCCTAACCTTGGATCATTTGGATCGGAACCTGCTAAATATTGTCCTTCTGACCAGTCTGGTGTTCCGAAATCAAAATTCCAACCTTCATACATACCTGTACTACCTGTTGTACCATTAAAATCTACTCCATTTATTCTATCTTTAAACTCTGTTACACCATCACGCCCTATAATTTTACCAGGTAATTCGGTATCTGTATAATTAAAATTTCCACTTATAAAAAAATCTGACGTAGGACATTCAATAATATCTAAAATACCATCATTGTCATCATCTACATCTATAATGTCTTCAATACCATCATTATCATTATCTGCTATCACATTAAAGACTGATGTATAGTAACTATAACAATCAGAGCCAGCATGATAATAAGCCGCATAATAAACACCTATTCCTGCACTAGATGGTGTTGTCACTAAATTTATCGTAGTTGCTGGAGTAGCTGTATGCCAACTTACTGAAGTCCCCGAAGGGCCAGCTCCACTCATTACTGATGTTAAATCAAATGCAGGACTTCCTCCGCCTTTATTTACGCCTAAAACAGGAGCATCAGCACCTGCTTCACAAGTATAACAGGTTGGTGTTTCGACTGCTACTGCATCTATATAAGATGCTAACCCTCCATCTCCACTAACACCTACACCTAATCTAATATATTTATATAAATCTGTTACTGATGAAGGGATAGTATATGTAAGTTCAACATAATCTGTTGATATTGGTAAATCAACATCTGGAAACACATCTGTTAGTGTTACAGCCGTCGTATAAGTAGAACCATCTGTACTAAATGAAATATTATATGTTGAACCAACTGCATGAGCATAATCATTTCTTAACCTAGCTATTATTACAATAACAGCATCACCACTAAAGGTATCTGTATACTCTAAATCCGGGATACTATACCAGTGTGATTGTTCAGTACCATTAGGAGCTCCTAAAGCATTAGTTGCAGAACCACCTGTTGCATACTGAATTTCATCATAGCTTCCATTAGCACATTGGGCGGATACCAAAGAAGGCATCAGCATAAAAGCTGCTATTAAAAAAGCTACAAAATAGCTTTTTAACAACACTTTGTTTTTAATTAAATAGTAATAATTCTCCATAAAAAAAATTTTTAAAATTAAACTTCTGTATCATCTTTAAAAAATGATAAGTACCGTAAATAAGATTAATATTTATTAACCATTATATAAATTAACTTATAGCAAAAAGTTAATTTATATAATGAGCTAATTTAATTAAATTTATAATATACTGATTATTAAGTATATTTTTTTGTTTAACATTTTTGATTTCAAAAAAATACAATAAGTATTATTTTTTACTAAAAATAGGAATAAATACTCAAAAAACAACTAATTTTATTAAATAATAACACACAAAAAAACCTTTTCACTAAAGATTCAAAAAAAAACAAAAAAATAAGAATAAATTAAATTACAATTTAATAACATTAAAGAGCAATACTTTAAAAGTTTTAAAAAAAATAAAACAAAAAACACGAAGCAAATGCTTCGTGTTTTTTTTATAAACCTAAAATAAATCGTATTAATTATTCACTTTTACTTTATTCTTGTTTCCTTTTACAATGTAAAAATAAGAACGTCTGTTTTTTTGATGTTCAGCCTCAGTACATTGACTACTATTAGCATCATCACAATTATTTAATAAATTATCTTCGCCAAATCCAATTGCACTTTCTATCCTTTCTGATGAAATCCCTCGTGATATTAAATAATCTCTTGTTGATTTTGCTCTCCTATCTGATAAACTTCTGTTGTAATTCTTTGAACCTCTACTATCAGTATGCGATTCTATTTTGATAACTAAATCAACATTCGATTTCATTACTGTTACAATATGTTCTAATTCATACTCTGCATCTTCGCGAATATTTGATAAATCAAAATCAAAATAAATTGGATTAATTACTATCTGATCTTTAACTATTAATGATTCTAAACTAAGATTCGCTACAACTACTTCTTTATTGATATCTAATGTTTCGGTATCTTTATTCTTGTTCCTGTAATTTTCTTTTGATGCTACAACTACAAACTTCTTTTCACAATCCATTTTTTCAAATAAATAAGCGCCTGTTCGTCCTGTCTTTTGCTCTAAAATAACCGCTCCTTTTTCATCCATTAATTGAACTGCTGCATTCTGTATTGGTACTCCTGTTCGTGAATCTGTAATAATTCCTTTGACATCTTCCTTACATTTATAGATACTAAAACTATAAATATCATCATCGCCTAGACCACTTTTTCGGTTTGAGGAAAAGAATCCATAACTATGAGCATCATTTATTACAAATGCAAAGTCATCTGAAGATCCATTGATTGGAGCTCCTAAATTTACTGGATTAGTATAAACTCCTGCTTCTATTTGTGATTCAAAAACATCCAAAGCTCCTAATCCTAAATGACCATCTGATGCAAAATATAATATATCATCACTTCCTACAAACGGAAACATTTCGCGTCCTTCGGTATTAATAGTTCGTCCTAAATTTTCTGGTGTACCAAAAGTATTATTTTCTAAAACAGAAACTTTATAAATATCTGTAGCTCCAAATCCATTTGGCATATCTGATACAAAATACAACGTTTTCTCATCTGAACTTAAAGCTGCATGACCACATTGAAAATGAATCACTATTAAATGGTAATTCAGTTACATTTTTCCATTGAATCATCTATTTTATCGGCACTATAAAGCTTTAAATGAGATACTTCATTTTTATCTCCTTTTAATCGTTTTCCATCATAATTATCTCTTGTAAAATAAGCTCTATTACCATCTTTTGTCATAATTATATTTGAATCATGATACTTTGAACTTAAATCTGACAACATCGTTTTTTTCTCGACATCTAATGTCTTTTTATCTTTGATATCTTTTTGCTTCGCTTTATAGATATTCAAATAAGGTTGTTTATTCCATTTGTATAATTTTTTATCCTTATCTGTTTTTGGACTTGTCGATGCAAAATAAAAATCATCTTCATAAATAAATCCGCCAAAATCAGAATACTTAGTATTACTCGATAAATTATGAATATTAATATAAGTCTTTGCTTTATTCGAATATTCTACAAAATAATTCGAATTATTCTCTAAAGCTGCAACTCGGCTATCAGTACCATTTTTTGTTTTTAACTTCAGTAACCATTTATCTGATTCTGAATTCTTACCATTACTTTTTAAAACTTGTGAGTACCTGAATAAATGCTTTGATAAAGCTACTGACTCATGAGAAGCCATTAATTTACGATAGCTATCTTCTGCTTTTGTTAATTCAAAATTATGATAATATGAATCTCCTAAGCGACTTAAAACTAAATATGAATCATCGCCTTTATCATTAATTGATTGATATAATTCTGATGATTTTTTGTATGCAAATTCCTTAAAGTAACGATTCGCAGCATATTTTCGTTGACCAAAAATAGAGCTACTTATCAATAAAATTAATATGTATAGTGTGTTTTTCATGTTGCTATTTTTTTTGTTAAAAGAATCTTGGTGACTTTAAAGCTTGCTCTTTAAACATCTCATAACGCAGCATTACTTCATAAGTACCTGAGTTATAATTACTATAATTTGAATTCGTTAAATCATAAGCTAATCCTAAATATAAGCTTTTATTTGCTTGAAATCCTAACAACGCACTAATAGAATCATCCCATCTCCAAGCCAATCCTGCTGTAAATTTTTCATTGAATAAAAAGTTAGCTGAAACATCTATTGATAAAGGAGCTCCTTTTACTGCTTTACTTAAAACTGCTGGTTTAAATTTGATGCTTTCACTTAAATCGAATACATATCCTGCTATTAAAAATAAGTGTAAACGCTCTTCGGCAACACTTCCTCCTTTTTGAACATCGTCATAATGTTCGGTACTTATAAAGTTTGGAATCGCTGCTCCTAAATACCAATTACTTGTATAATAATACAATCCTGCTCCAACTGTTGGTAAAAACTTATTGATATTATTACCTAAGTTTTTATCATCTCCATGTTGATATCTTCCCTTACTCCAATCTACATTTAAATGACGACCTCCTAATTTTAATCCAAATGATAAATTTCCGTCATCACTAGTTCGAATTGTATAAGATCCATTAATATCTAAATAAATTTCATTGGATGGACCGATTCTATCATTTGTTAAATTTACTCCTAAACCAACACCACTATATCCTAGCGGAGTATCATAACTTAAGGTTTGAGAATCTGGTGCTCCATCTACTCCAACCCATTGAGTTCGTCCTAATAAATTTATGATACGATGTCCGTTAGACCCTGCATAAGCAGGGTTTACGGTCATTGTGTTATACATATACTGTGTGTACTGTGGATCTTGTTGTGCATTAATTCCTATTACAACGAATAGAATTAATAATATTGAATATTTAATTTTCATATCGCTTTTTTTATCTGTTAATGTATAACCATCCTACTTTTGGTTTTGAACCATCACCTAAATTTATTATATAATAATAAGTACCTGGTGGTAATTTCTCATCAACACTAATTGTTAAACTTCCATTTGAAATTCCTTTAAAGGATACATCTTTATTATTATATCCTGAAGCTTGGTAAACAGTATTACCCCATCTATTGAAAATCTCTACAGTATTATTTGCATATTCTGGTTTATCAATACACGAAATGTAAAAAGAATCATTATCTCCATCATTATCAGGAGTTATAATATTATATGGAATACCACATGGATTTGTAGGATTATTAACAAAAACAGTTACAGTTGCTGTATCACAATTAGTTGGTATTTCTCCATTTTCACATATTTGATACTCTAAATCATATATTCCTGATATCATATTTAAATCTACAGTAATAGTTCCATCAGAATTAAAAGTAAATCCAGGTTCATTGTTTGAATCAGCTATTAAAGTTGCCTCTCCTAATTCAGTACCTAAAATAACAGGTAATCCATTTAATGTATCATTTGTTGTTACATCTATATTAGTGTCAATAATATTGATATCTGTATAATCATCATCCATTGCTTCAATTGGATCTATAACAGAATTAACTGTAATTAGAATATTAGCATCATCAATATTAACTCCATCTGTTACAATATAATTAATTACTGGTAGTACTCCATTATAATTTAATACAGGTTCAAAAAGCAATACACCATCTGTATTTAATGTTATTTCTCCAATTCCATTTAATAATGTAACTGTATCTAACGGTAATACATCTGAAATTCCATCTCCATCAATATCTACTGTTGCACTAGCAACTGTTAACAAATCATTTTCTGTATCACTATCTATTCCATTTCCATTATCTTCAGTTATAATATTACCTGTTATATCATAATCTTCATCTCCAGTAAAATTATCATCTGTAGCTATTGTAATACATAATGGTTGTGTATCTACTACAATATTTGAACTTGCTGTTGATGTACATCCTGTCCCATCTGTATCTGTTACTGTAAATGTATACGTTCCTTCATTTGCTGTTACTAATCCTGTTGATGAAATATTTACTACCGATGGAGTAAATACATAAGTATCACCTGAATCATAACTTGTAATTTGAAAACTTCCTGTAGCTACTGTACACATTGGCTGTGTTACTGCTCCTACAACTGGTGCTAATGGAGTAGCTGGTTGTGTATTTACTACAATATTTGAACTTGCTGTTGATGTACATCCTGTCCCATCTGTATCTGTTACTGTAAATGTATACGTTCCTTCATTTGCTATTACTAATCCTGTTGATGAAATATTTACTACTGATGGAGTAAATACATAAGTATCACCTGAATCATAACTTGTAATTTGAAAACTTCCTGTAGCTACTGTACACATTGGCTGTGTTACTGCTCCTACAACTGGTGCTAATGGAGTAGCTGGTTGTGTATTTACTACAATATTTGAACTTGCTGTTGATGTACATCCTGTCCCATCTGTATCTGTTACTGTAAATGTATACGTTCCTTCATTTGCTGTTACTAATCCTGTTGATGAAATATTTACTACTGATGGAGTAAATACATAAGTATCATCTGAATCATAACTTGTAATTTGAAAACTTCCTGTAACTACTGTACACGTTGGCTGTGTTACTACTCCTGCTATTGGTGCTAATGGAGTAACTGGTTGTGTATCTACTACAATATTTGAGCTTACTGTTGATGTACATCCTGTTCCATCTGTATCTGTTACTGTAAATGTATACGTTCCTTCATTTGCTGTTACTAATCCTGTTGATGAAATATTTACTACCGATGGAGTAAATACATAAGTATCACCTGAATCATAACCTGTAATTTGAAAATTTCCTGTAACTACAGTACACGTTGGCTGTGTTACTAATCCTACTATTGGTGCTGATGGAGTAGCTGGTTGTATATCTACTACAATATTTGAACTTGCTAATGAAGTACATCCTGTTCCATCTGTATCTGTTACTGTAAATGTATACGTTCCTTCATTTGCTGTTACTAATCCTGTTGATGAAATATTTACTACCGATGGAGTAAATACATAAGTATCACCTGAATCATAACCTGTAATTTGAAAACTTCCTGTAGCTACTGTACATGTTGGCTGTGTTACTAATCCTACAACTGGTGCTGATGGTAAAGTATTAACTGTTACCGTTGCTTTATCTACTAACTCTACATTACAAGTTCCATCAACTGCATACACATTATATGTTGTTGTATTTAATGGAGTTACATTAAAAATTAAATCAGCTCCTGTTCCTAATTGAGAAGCTCCTATATTAGTATCATTACTATCTAAACGTAATTGATATACTACTCCTACTTGAGTATTTGTTAAGGTTATTACACCTGTTTCTGTAGGACAAATTACATCATCACTAACAGTTAAATTATCATTTGGTATAGTACAACAAATAGGTGATTGAACAGTACTATCATAAGGATATGTATTAATATCTGCTAATTTTATAAGAATACCTGAATCAGGAAAAGTTTCTAAGCTATCATATATACCATTAGTTCCTACTGGTCCTGTTAAATTTACTAAATCAACTCCTGCTTCTGTAGAATCATTACAACCATCATTATCTGAATCAAGATCTAAATAATCAGGTATGGTATCATTATCTGTATCCCTAATAATACAATCAGGAGCTGTTGTTTCGCCTGAAGTTTCTATTTTAAATACAAAGCCACCTAAAGAAGCTCCATTTGTTAAACGAATTTCGACAACCTGACCTGGAGAAACTGGTGAATTAATAACTTTAGATAAAGGTAAACTAGGTGAAAATTCATCAATAGAATCTACTAAAACGCCATCAATAAATAACTCTGCAAAATCATCAAAATATCCATTAGCTTCTCCTATTTGTATATTTCCATTATTCTCTATTGTACGTTTATAAATAATAGTCCACGCACCACTAGTAGTTGGAGTATAAGGTATTACTTCTTTAATATTAACACCACTAGCAATAATACTTTCCATTGGATTATCAGGAACTGCATTATCTATATTCTGATCATTAAACTCATATGTTTTTCCATTTGAAGTATAAAATCCATAACCGTAAAGTGTTGGTGTTCCTATATTATTGTTTTCATCTTTAGGGTCTCTATCTATAGGATTTACAGCATTTTGCACTCCGAAATGCCCAGCATAATAAGACACTTCCCAAGCACCTACCGGATTTGTAGTATTAATTTCACAAACTCCTTCATAAATATCTAAAATACCATCATTATCATCATCTAAATCAATAGAATCTATAATTCCATCTAAATCATTATCTGGTAATACTGTAACAGTTACAATAGAAGATTTACAATTAGAAGGTGATGGCCTACAAGCGTTATAAACTAAAGTATATACTCCTGGTGTTGTTCCTTCAGCTACATTTACAGCTCCCGTAGTAGTATCTAAAGTTACTCCAGCTCCTGTAGAACTCACCTGAAATAAATCTACATTTACTAAAGAAGGATTTAATACTCCAGCTACAACATCATTTACCAAAACAGAAGGTAATGCAACTCCTCCTTGTTGTGTGATACTACATACATCATCTTGAGTTTCAATTATCGGAACACCTCGAACCCCTGAAAGAAACACTCCTGAATCATAAGTTGCGTCACCAACATCTGCAATTGCAATTTTCATATGATAAATAACACCTATTTCTAAATCTATATCTGTTTTTAATTTTTTTGTAATTCCATTAAATTCAACATGTACTGGAAAAGGTCCAGGATTTGTATTTTGAGGACCTGCATTATTAGGATCTGTATCATTATCTGGGGTATGTCCATTATTAATATACAAATCACTCTGATCTAAAAAAGTAATATTTGATAAGCTACTTCCTGCAGAACCTCTAAAACCACCATTTATATTATTTATAGATACTGCATTATTAGTTCCAGGGACAATTGCTAAATTCAAAGCAGGTTGCTCTGTCATGTCATACATATTATCACCATTTAAATCACCATCTGGTACATTTGGATCTGCCCCTGTAGGATCAGAAACAAAAAAACCAAATACATCATTATAAACAGAACCTACATAATTAGGATACTCATCTGACCCAAATTGATACTCTACTAAAACCCCTTTATAATTTGCTAATCTTTCAAAATCAAATTCAAAAATAACAACATCATCTGTTGCTGTAGGATTAATAAGTCTAAGATCCATATCAAATACTCTTACACCATTAGCTGGCTTATCACCACTCTGCAATAAATTATTTGTAGAAAAAGCACTTGTTACTGTTGAAGTTGTTAAAGCAATACCGCTATCTATTTCAAGACCCGCACCAGCAATACCATCAGAAAACACAGCCATTTGAGTACCTACTCCATTTCTTATTACAGGGTTTGTTATAGTAATACCTGTAGATTGTAGCTTTGCTGCTAAAGCTGCTGCTATTGGGTTTTCTGTAAATGTAGCTTGAGAGTAAACACTTTGTAAACTAATAAGAAATAAAAAAAACAGTTTGTTTTTTTTGAGGAAATAAGCTTTCATATTTAATAATTTAAATTGTATAAAACTAAACACCATATTGGTTTTAGTTTAAAAAATAGATTTAATTATATTCCCTTAATAATTTATTTAATATTAAAAATTCATTACAAAAAAGGAATCATACACATATTAATAAAAAAGGAATCATTATAAAAAATCTTAAAATCTAATTTATTAACATTAAAACAAAGATTAACTAAATATATATTCTATAATAAATTAGTCTTTTGTACACTATTTTTTTTAAGGAGATAAAAAAGAAAGTCATTTGATAAAGTAAAAATCAATATGATTTATTTCACTTTTACTAGAAATTATAAAAATTCAATATTTTTATTAAAAAAAAGCAAAATTACAACTTAAAAGCGAAAACATAAAGTAAAAACACACATATTTAACATATTTTAACACAAAAAATAAATATCCAACAATAACAAACTTCTCTAATGAGTTTTTTATAAATAATAAATTTTGCCAAAAAAATAATTATCCATTTTTAAAAACTTGTTCTAAACAAAAAAACACGAAGCAATTGCTTCGTGTTTTTTATTCATGTTAAAAATATAAATGTGATTAATTATTCACTTTTACATTAGTATTTCCTTTGACAATATAAAAATAAGAACGTCTATTTTTTTGATGTTCAGCCTCAGTACATTGACTACTATTAGCATCATCACAATTATTTAATAAACTATCCTCTCCAAATCCAATTGCACTTTCTATCCTTTCTGATGAAATTCCTCTTGATATTAAATAATCTCTTGTTGATTTCGCTCTTCTATCTGATAAACTTCTATTGTATGTTTTTGATCCTCGACTATCGGTATGTGATTCTATTTTGATAACTAAATCAACATTTGCTTTCATAACAGTTACGATATGTTCTAATTCATATTCAGCATCTTCGCGAATATTTGATAAATCAAAATCAAAATAAATAGGATTAATTACTATCTGATCTTCCACTATTAATGATTCTAAATTAAGATTAGCCACAACTACTTCTTTATTGATATCAAGAGTTTCTGTATCTTTATTCTTGTTTCGGTAATTTTCTTTTGATGCTACTACTACAAACTTCTTTTCACAATCCATTTTCTCAAATAAATAAGCGCCTGTTCGTCCTGTCTTTTGCTCTAAAATAACCGCTCCTTTTTCATCCATTAATTGAACTACAGCATTCTGTATTGGTGCTCCTGTTCGTGAATCTGTAATAATTCCTTTGACATCTTCCTTACATTTATAGATACTAAAACTATAAATATCATCATCGCCTAGACCACTTTTTCGGTTTGAGGAAAAGAATCCATAACTATGAGCATCATTTATTACAAATGCAAAGTCATCTGATGATCCATTTACTGGTGCTCCTAAATTTACAGGGTTAGTATAAACTCCTGCTTCTATTTGTGATTCAAAAACATCCAAAGCACCTAATCCTAAATGACCATCTGATGCAAAATATAATACATCATCACTTCCTACAAACGGAAACATTTCACGTCCTTCCGTATTAATAGTACGTCCTAAATTTTCTGGTGTACCAAAAGTATTATTTTCTAAAACAGAAACTTTATAAATATCTGTAGCTCCAAATCCATTTGGCATATCTGATACAAAGTACAACGTTTTCTCATCTGAACTTAAAGCTGCATGACCACATGAAAATGAATCACTATTAAATGATAACTCAATTACATTTTTCCATTTAATCATCTATTTTATCTGCACTATAAAGTTTTAAATGAGATACTTCATTTTTATCTCCTTTTAATCTTTTTCCATCATAATTATCTCGAGTAAAATAAGCTTTCTTACCGTTTTTTGTAATAATAATATTAGACTCATGATATTTTGAACTTAAATCTGACAACATCGTTTTTTTCTCGACATCTAAAATCTTCTTCTCTTTGATGTCTTTTTGCTTCGCTTTATAGATATTCAAATAAGGTTGTTTATTCCATTTGTATAATTTCTTATCCTTATCTGTTTTTGGACTTGTCGATGCAAAATAGAAATCATCTTCATAAATAAATCCTCCAAAATCGGAATACTTAGTATTACTTGATAAATTATGAATATTGATATATGTTTTTTCTTTATTTGAATATTCTACAAAATAATTCGAATTATTCTCTAAAGAAGCAACACGGCTATCTGTTCCATTTTTTGATTTCAATTTCAATAACCATTTATCTGATTCCTCGTTTTTTCCATTACTTTTTAAAACTTGAGCATATCTAAATAAATGTTCTGAGGAAGCGATATCTTCATTAAGATTCATCAATTTTCTATAGTTTTCTTCTGCCTTATCTAATTCGAAATTAAAATAATGTGCATCGCCTAATCTACTTAAAACTAAATAAGAATCATCGCCTTTTTCATTGAATTGATTGATAAAGTTCTGAAGCTTTTTTATATGCAAATTCTTTAAAATACCTATCAGCTGCATATTTTCGTTGACCGAAACTGGCAGTACTTATCAATAGGATTAATATATATATCGTGTTTTTCATTTCCCTAGTTTTTATATTAAAAGAATCTTGGTGATTTCAATGCTTGCTCTTTAAACATCTCATATCGTAACATTACTTCATAAGTTCCTGAATTATAGTTACTATAATTTGAATTTGTTAAATCGTAAGCAAACCCTAAATATAAACTTTTACTTGCTTGAAAACCTAACAATGCACTGATTGAATCATCCCAACGCCAAGCCAATCCTGCTGTAAACTTCTCATTAAACAAAAAGTTTCCTGATACATCTATTGATAATGGCGCTCCGTTTACTGCCTTAGCTAAAACTGCTGGTTTAAATTTGATGCTTTCACTTAAATCGAATACATATCCTGCTATTAAGAATAAATGTAAACGTTCTTGAGCTACGCTTCCGCCATTTTTAACGTCATCATAATGTTCTGTACTTATAAAGTTTGGAATTGCGGCTCCTAAATACCAGTTATTTGTATAATAATATAATCCTGCTCCAACAGTTGGTAAAAACTTATTAATATTGGTTGCTAAGTTTTGATCATCACTATGTTGAGAAAGCCCTTTACTCCAATCTACATTTAAATGACGACCTCCTAGTTTTAATCCAAAAGCTAAATTTCCTTCATCACTGGTTCGAATTGTATAAGATCCGTTGATATCTAAAAATATTTCGCTTGCTGGACCTATTCTATCATTTGTTAAATTGATTCCTAAACCAACACCACTATATCCTAGCGGAGTGTCATAACTTAAAGTTTGTGAATCTGGTGCTCCATCGACACCAACCCATTGGGTTCTTCCTAGTAAATTAATAATACTGTGTCCGTTGGACCCTGCATAAGCAGGGTTTACGGTCATTGTATTGTACATATATTGGGTGTACTGCGGATCTTGTTGTGCATTAATTCCGGCTATTACACATAGAATTAATAGTATTGAATATCTAATTTTCATATCGCTTTTTTTTATCTATTAATGTATAACCATCCTACTTTTGGTTTTGAACCATCTCCTAAATCGATAACATAATAATAAGTTCCTGGTGGTAATTTCTCATCAACACTAATGGTTGATCGTCCATTTGATATCCCTGTAAAGGCTACACTTTCATTATTATATCCTGAAGCTTTATAAACGGTATTTCCCCATCTATTAAAAATCTCTACAGTATTCTTAGCATATTCTGGCTTGTCAATACATGAGATGAAAAACACATCATTATCTCCATCATTATCTGGTGTCATAATATTATATGGCGTACCACATGGGTTTGCATCAGCATCTAAATAATCTGGAATACCATTTTCGTTAGTATCCATAGAATCATTTGTTGTAATATCATCATCACCAGGATTTTCATCAATAGTATTTATTCCATCATTATCATCATCAATGTCTTGATAATCAAATGTACCATCACCATCAGTATCTGAAGGATTGGTTGGAACTCCTCCGTTATCAGTATCA
This sequence comes from Tenacibaculum pacificus, assembly GCF_027941775.1. NCBI lineage: Bacteria > Pseudomonadati > Bacteroidota > Flavobacteriia > Flavobacteriales > Flavobacteriaceae > Tenacibaculum > Tenacibaculum pacificus. Next base: position 2,122,291 of record NZ_CP115917.1, read on the forward strand.
AATACATCATCTAATCCGTCTAAATCAGTATCAACTCCACTTGGAATTATATCTGGAATACCATTTCCATCAACATCATTTCCTTCTATAATATCTAATACGCTATCATTATCACTATCAGTATCTAAACTATCTGGAATACCATCACTATCAGTGTCTATTGTACCATCTCCTTCATTTGTATCTAAAATACCATCGTTATCATCATCGATATCATCTGTATTTAAAATACCATCTCCATCAGTATCAACTCCAACTAGTATTGTAACTGTTGCTATATTACATTTTATTGGTGTTGAACCATTTTCGCAAATTTGATACTCCAATGTATAATCTCCTGAAGCTATAACTGTACTTATTGCTATAGTTCCATCTGAATTAAAGGTAAAACCTAAAGGGTTTGTTCCATTTGGATTTCCTGATAAAGTAACCTCTCCTACTCCTGTACCTATTATTACTGAATTACCATCTAATAGATCATTAATAAGAACGCTTGGTGTCACACTTCCAGCTGCTAAAGGATTATTACTATAATCATCATTAATAGCATCTATTGGATTTGCAACAATAACAGTAGCAACTGCTATTTGGCAATTTTCTGGATTAGCTCCATTTTCACAAATCTGATATTCAAAAGCATAAGTTCCTGAAGGTATATTAGCTTCAACAGTTATTGTTCCATTTGGATTTAAAATAAACCCTGATGGATTTGTTCCGTTTGGATCTGCTGATAGAGTAATTTCACCAACTCCAGAACCTACAATTATTAGAGTACTGTTTAATGTATCGTTATCTGTTACACTTGAAGTAGTACCTCCTGATGTAATTGGAGTTAAAATATCACTACTTGCTAATAACTCTCCAACTACTTCTACCGTTACGGTTGCTGTTGTACAGTTTGCTGGATTCGCACCACTTTCACAAATTGTATACGTTACAGGATAACTTCCTGTTGGCGTATTTGCTACGATAGTTACATTTCCGTCGGCATCTATTAAGATGTTTCCTGTCGTTACTGGCGTTACATCTGTATTTACTGTCGTTACTTGAACGCCATTTAAAGTATCGCCTGTTAAAACTTCACCTGCAGAAACATCCGTTGCTCCTGATGCTAATGGTGCTAAAGCTGTTCCTAAAATATCATCATCCGCTAATAACTCTCCAACTACTTCTACCGTTACGGTTGCTGTTGTACAGTTTGCTGGATTCGCGCCACTTTCACAAATCGTATACGTTACAGGATAACTTCCTGTTGGCGTATTTGCTACGATAGTTACATTTCCGTCGGCATCTATTAAGATGTTTCCTGTAGTTACTGGCGTTACATCTGTATTTGCTGTCGTTACTTGAACGCCATTTAAAGTATCTCCTGTTAAAACTTCACCAGCAGAAACATCCGTTGCTCCTGATGCTAATGGTACTAAAGCTGTTCCTAAAATATCATCATCCGCTAATAACTCTCCAACTACTTCTACCGTTACGGTTGCTGTTGTACAGTTTGCTGGATTCGCGCCACTTTCACAAATTGTATACGTTACAGGATAACTTCCTGTTGGCGTATTTGCTACGATAGTTACATTTCCGTCGGCATCTATTAAGATGTTTCCTGTCGTTATTGGCGTTACATCTGTATTTGCTGTCGTTACTTGAACGCCATTTAAAGTATCGCCTGTTAAAACTTCACCTGCAGAAACATCCGTTGTTCCTGATGCTAATGGTGCTAAAGCTGTTCCTAAAATATCATCATCCGCTAATAACTCTCCAACTACTTCTACCGTTACGGTTGCTGTTGTACAGTTTGCTGGATTCGCGCCACTTTCACAAATTGTATACGTTACAGGATAACTTCCTGTTGGCGTATTTGCTACGATAGTTACATTTCCATCGGCATCTATTAAGATGTTTCCTGTAGTTACTGGCGTTACATCTGTATTTGCTGTCGTTACTTGAACGCCATTTAAAGTATCGCCTGTTAAAACTTCACCAGCAGAAACATCCGTTGCTCCTGATGCTAATGGTACTAAAGCTGTTCCTAAAATATCATCATCCGCTAATAACTCTCCAACTACTTCTACCGTTACGGTTGCTGTTGTACAGTTTGCTGGATTCGCGCCACTTTCACAAATTGTATACGTTACAGGATAACTTCCTGTTGGCGTATTTGCTACGATAGTTACATTTCCGTCGGCATCTATTAAGATGTTTCCTGTCGTTACTGGCGTTACATCTGTATTTGCTGTCGTTACTTGAACGCCATTTAAAGTATCGCCTGTTAAAACTTCACCTGCAGAAACATCCGTTGCTCCTGATGCTAATGGTGCTAAAGCTGTTCCTAAAATATCATCATCAGCTAATAACTCTCCAACTACTTCTACAGTTACGGTTGCTGTTGTACAGTTTGCTGGATTCGCGCCACTTTCACAAATCGTATACGTTACAGGATAACTTCCTGTTGGCGTATTTGCTACGATAGTTACATTTCCGTCGGCATCTATTAAGATGTTTCCTGTTGTTACTGGCGTTACATCGGTATTTGCTGTCGTTACTTGAACGCCATTTAAGGTATCGCCTGTTAAAACTTCACCAGCAGAAACATCCGTTGTTCCTGATGCTAATGGTACTAAAGCTGTTCCTAAAACATCATCATCCGCTAATAACTCTCCAACTACTTCTACAGTTACGGTTGCTGTTGTACAGTTTGCTGGATTCGCGCCACTTTCACAAATCGTATACGTTACAGGATAACTTCCTGTTGGCGTATTTGCTACGATAGTTACATTTCCATCGGCATCTATTAAGATGTTTCCTGTCGTTACTGGCGTTACATCGGTATTTGCTGTCGTTACTTGAACGCCATTTAAAGTATCGCCTGTTAAAACTTCACCTGCAGAAACATCCGTTGCTCCTGATGCTAATGGTGCTAAAGCTGTTCCTAAAATATCATCATCCGCTAATAACTCTCCAACTACTTCTACAGTTACGGTTGCTGTTGTACAGTTTGCTGGATTCGCGCCACTTTCACAAATTGTATACGTTACAGGATAACTTCCTGTTGGCGTATTTGCTACGATAGTTACATTTCCGTCGGCATCTATTAAGATGTTTCCTGTAGTTACTGGCGTTACATCGGTATTTGCTGTCGTTACTTGAACGCCATTTAAGGTATCGCCTGTTAAAACTTCACCTGCAGAAACATACGTTGCTCCTGATGCTAATGGTGCTAAAGCTGTTCCTAAAATATCATCATCAGCTAATAACTCTCCAACTACTTCTACAGTTACGGTTGCTGTTGTACAGTTTGCTGGATTCGCGCCACTTTCACAAATTGTATACGTTACAGGATAACTTCCTGTTGGCGTATTTGCTACGATAGTTACATTTCCGTCGGCATCTATTAAGATGTTTCCTGTTGTTACTGGCGTTACATCGGTATTTGCTGTCGTTACTTGAACGCCATTTAAGGTATCGCCTGTTAAAACTTCACCTGCAGAAACATCCGTTGTTCCTGATGCTAATGGTGCTAAAGCTGTTCCTAAAATATCATCATCCGCTAATAACTCTCCAACTACTTCTACCGTTACGGTTGCTGTTGTACAGTTTGCTGGATTCGCGCCACTTTCACAAATCGTATACGTTACAGGATAACTTCCTGTTGGCGTATTTGCTACGATAGTTACATTTCCATCGGCATCTATTAAGATGTTTCCTGTTGTTACTGGCGTTACATCGGTATTTGCTGTCGTTACTTGAACGCCATTTAAAGTATCGCCTGTTAAAATTTCACCAGCAGAAACATCCGTTGTTCCTGATGCTAATGGTACTAAAGCTGTTCCTAAAATATCATCATCCGCTAATAACTCTCCAACTACTTCTACCGTTACGGTTGCTGTTGTACAGTTTGCTGGATTCGCGCCACTTTCACAAATTGTATACGTTACAGGATAACTTCCTGTTGGCGTATTTGCTACGATAGTTACATTTCCGTCGGCATCTATTAAGATGTTTCCTGTCGTTACTGGCGTTACATCTGTATTTGCTGTCGTTACTTGAACGCCATTTAAAGTATCACCTGTTAAAACTTCACCTGCAGAAACATCCGTTGCTCCTGATGCTAATGGTGCTAAAGCTGTTCCTAAAATATCATCATCCGCTAATAACTCTCCAACTACTTCTACAGTTACGGTTGCTGTTGTACAGTTTGCTGGATTCGCGCCACTTTCACAAATTGTATACGTTATAGGATAACTTCCTGTTGGCGTATTTGCTACGATAGTTACATTTCCATCGGCATCTATTAAGATGTTTCCTGTAGTTACTGGCGTTACATCTGTATTTGCTGTCGTTACTTGAACGCCATTTAAGGTATCGCCTGTTAAAACTTCACCAGCAGAAACATCCGTTGTTCCTGATGCTAATGGTACTAAAGCTGTTCCTAAAACATCATCATCCGCTAATAACTCTCCAACTACTTCTACAGTTACGGTTGCTGTTGTACAGTTTGCTGGATTCGCGCCACTTTCACAAATCGTATACGTTACAGGATAACTTCCTGTTGGCGTATTTGCTACGATAGTTACATTTCCGTCGGCATCTATTAAGATGTTTCCTGTCGTTACTGGCGTTACATCTGTATTTGCTGTCGTTACTTGAACGCCATTTAAAGTATCGCCTGTTAAAACTTCACCAGCAGAAACATCCGTTGCTCCTGATGCTAATGGTACTAAAGCTGTTCCTAAAATATCATCATCCGCTAATAACTCTCCAACTACTTCTACCGTTACGGTTGCTGTTGTACAGTTTGCTGGATTCGCGCCACTTTCACAAATTGTATACGTTACAGGATAACTTCCTGTTGGCGTATTTGCTACGATAGTTACATTTCCGTCGGCATCTATTAAGATGTTTCCTGTCGTTATTGGCGTTACATCTGTATTTGCTGTCGTTACTTGAACGCCATTTAAAGTATCGCCTGTTAAAACTTCACCTGCAGAAACATCCGTTGCTCCTGATGCTAATGGTGCTAAAGCTGTTCCTAAAATATCATCATCCGCTAATAACTCTCCAACTACTTCTACCGTTACGGTTGCTGTTGTACAGTTTGCTGGATTCGCGCCGCTTTCACAAATTGTATACGTTACAGGATAACTTCCTGTTGGCGTATTTGCTACGATAGTTACATTTCCATCGGCATCTATTAAGATGTTTCCTGTAGTTACTGGCGTTACATCTGTATTTGCTGTCGTTACTTGAACGCCATTTAAAGTATCGCCTGTTAAAACTTCACCAGCAGAAACATCCGTTGCTCCTGATGCTAATGGTACTAAAGCTGTTCCTAAAATATCATCATCAGCTAATAACTCTCCAACTACTTCTACCGTTACGGTTGCTGTTGTACAGTTTGCTGGATTCGCGCCACTTTCACAAATTGTATACGTTACAGGATAACTTCCTGTTGGCGTATTTGCTACGATAGTTACATTTCCGTCGGCATCTATTAAGATGTTTCCTGTCGTTACTGGCGTTACATCTGTATTTGCTGTCGTTACTTGAACGCCATTTAAAGTATCGCCTGTTAAAACTTCACCTGCAGAAACATCCGTTGCTCCTGATGCTAATGGTGCTAAAGCTGTTCCTAAAATATCATCATCCGCTAATAACTCTCCAACTACTTCTACAGTTACGGTTGCTGTTGTACAGTTTGCTGGATTCGCGCCACTTTCACAAATTGTATACGTTACAGGATAACTTCCTGTTGGCGTATTTGCTACGATAGTTACATTTCCGTCGGCATCTATTAAGATGTTTCCTGTTGTTACTGGCGTTACATCGGTATTTGCTGTCGTTACTTGAACGCCATTTAAGGTATCGCCTGTTAAAACTTCACCAGCAGAAACATCCGTTGTTCCTGATGCTAATGGTACTAAAGCTGTTCCTAAAACATCATCATCCGCTAATAACTCTCCAACTACTTCTACAGTTACGGTTGCTGTTGTACAGTTTGCTGGATTCGCACCACTTTCACAAATCGTATACGTTACAGGATAACTTCCTGTTGGCGTATTTGCTACGATAGTTACATTTCCATCGGCATCTATTAAGATGTTTCCTGTCGTTACTGGCGTTACATCGGTATTTGCTGTCGTTACTTGAACGCCATTTAAAGTATCGCCTGTTAAAACTTCACCTGCAGAAACATCCGTTGCTCCTGATGCTAATGGTGCTAAAGCTGTTCCTAAAATATCATCATCAGCTAATAACTCTCCAACTACTTCTACAGTTACGGTTGCTGTTGTACAGTTTGCTGGATTCGCGCCACTTTCACAAATTGTATACGTTACAGGATAACTTCCTGTTGGCGTATTTGCTACGATAGTTACATTTCCGTCGGCATCTATTAAGATGTTTCCTGTTGTTACTGGCGTTACATCGGTATTTGCTGTCGTTACTTGAACGCCATTTAAGGTATCGCCTGTTAAAACTTCACCTGCAGAAACATCCGTTGTTCCTGATGCTAATGGTGCTAAAGCTGTTCCTAAAATATCATCATCCGCTAATAACTCTCCAACTACTTCTACCGTTACGGTTGCTGTTGTACAGTTTGCTGGATTCGCGCCACTTTCACAAATCGTATACGTTACAGGATAACTTCCTGTTGGCGTATTTGCTACGATAGTTACATTTCCATCGGCATCTATTAAGATGTTTCCTGTTGTTACTGGCGTTACATCGGTATTTGCTGTCGTTACTTGAACGCCATTTAAAGTATCGCCTGTTAAAATTTCACCAGCAGAAACATCCGTTGTTCCTGATGCTAATGGTACTAAAGCTGTTCCTAAAATATCATCATCCGCTAATAACTCTCCAACTACTTCTACCGTTACGGTTGCTGTTGTACAGTTTGCTGGATTCGCGCCACTTTCACAAATTGTATACGTTACAGGATAACTTCCTGTTGGCGTATTTGCTACGATAGTTACATTTCCGTCGGCATCTATTAAGATGTTTCCTGTCGTTACTGGCGTTACATCTGTATTTGCTGTCGTTACTTGAACGCCATTTAAAGTATCACCTGTTAAAACTTCACCTGCAGAAACATCCGTTGCTCCTGATGCTAATGGTGCTAAAGCTGTTCCTAAAATATCATCATCCGCTAATAACTCTCCAACTACTTCTACAGTTACGGTTGCTGTTGTACAGTTTGCTGGATTCGCGCCACTTTCACAAATTGTATACGTTATAGGATAACTTCCTGTTGGCGTATTTGCTACGATAGTTACATTTCCATCGGCATCTATTAAGATGTTTCCTGTCGTTACTGGCGTTACATCTGTATTTGCTGTCGTTACTTGAACGCCATTTAAAGTATCGCCTGTTAAAACTTCACCAGCAGAAACATCCGTTGCTCCTGATGCTAATGGTACTAAAGCTGTTCCTAAAATATCATCATCCGCTAATAACTCTCCAACTACTTCTACCGTTACGGTTGCTGTTGTACAGTTTGCTGGATTCGCGCCACTTTCACAAATTGTATACGTTACAGGATAACTTCCTGTTGGCGTATTTGCTACGATAGTTACATTTCCGTCGGCATCTATTAAGATGTTTCCTGTCGTTACTGGCGTTACATCTGTATTTACTGTCGTTACTTGAACGCCATTTAAAGTATCGCCTGTTAAAACTTCACCTGCAGAAACATCCGTTGCTCCTGATGCTAATGGTGCTAAAGCTGTTCCTAAAATATCATCATCCGCTAATAACTCTCCAACTACTTCTACCGTTACGGTTGCTGTTGTACAGTTTGCTGGATTCGCGCCACTTTCACAAATCGTATACGTTACAGGATAACTTCCTGTTGGCGTATTTGCTACGATAGTTACATTTCCGTCGGCATCTATTAAGATGTTTCCTGTAGTTACTGGCGTTACATCTGTATTTGCTGTCGTTACTTGAACGCCATTTAAAGTATCTCCTGTTAAAACTTCACCAGCAGAAACATCCGTTGCTCCTGATGCTAATGGTACTAAAGCTGTTCCTAAAATATCATCATCCGCTAATAACTCTCCAACTACTTCTACCGTTACGGTTGCTGTTGTACAGTTTGCTGGATTCGCGCCACTTTCACAAATTGTATACGTTACAGGATAACTTCCTGTTGGCGTATTTGCTACGATAGTTACATTTCCGTCGGCATCTATTAAGATGTTTCCTGTCGTTATTGGCGTTACATCTGTATTTGCTGTCGTTACTTGAACGCCATTTAAAGTATCGCCTGTTAAAACTTCACCTGCAGAAACATCCGTTGTTCCTGATGCTAATGGTGCTAAAGCTGTTCCTAAAATATCATCATCCGCTAATAACTCTCCAACTACTTCTACCGTTACGGTTGCTGTTGTACAGTTTGCTGGATTCGCGCCACTTTCACAAATTGTATACGTTACAGGATAACTTCCTGTTGGCGTATTTGCTACGATAGTTACATTTCCATCGGCATCTATTAAGATGTTTCCTGTAGTTACTGGCGTTACATCTGTATTTGCTGTCGTTACTTGAACGCCATTTAAAGTATCGCCTGTTAAAACTTCACCAGCAGAAACATCCGTTGCTCCTGATGCTAATGGTACTAAAGCTGTTCCTAAAATATCATCATCCGCTAATAACTCTCCAACTACTTCTACCGTTACGGTTGCTGTTGTACAGTTTGCTGGATTCGCGCCACTTTCACAAATTGTATACGTTACAGGATAACTTCCTGTTGGCGTATTTGCTACGATAGTTACATTTCCGTCGGCATCTATTAAGATGTTTCCTGTTGTTACTGGCGTTACATCGGTATTTGCTGTCGTTACTTGAACGCCATTTAAGGTATCGCCTGTTAAAACTTCACCTGCAGAAACATCCGTTGTTCCTGATGCTAATGGTGCTAAAGCTGTTCCTAAAACATCATCATCCGCTAATAACTCTCCAACTACTTCTACAGTTACGGTTGCTGTTGTACAGTTTGCTGGATTCGCGCCACTTTCACAAATCGTATACGTTACAGGATAACTTCCTGTTGGCGTATTTGCTACGATAGTTACATTTCCATCGGCATCTATTAAGATGTTTCCTGTCGTTACTGGCGTTACATCGGTATTTGCTGTCGTTACTTGAACGCCATTTAAAGTATCGCCTGTTAAAACTTCACCTGCAGAAACATCCGTTGCTCCTGATGCTAATGGTGCTAAAGCTGTTCCTAAAATATCATCATCAGCTAATAACTCTCCAACTACTTCTACAGTTACGGTTGCTGTTGTACAGTTTGCTGGATTCGCGCCACTTTCACAAATTGTATACGTTACAGGATAACTTCCTGTTGGCGTATTTGCTACGATAGTTACATTTCCGTCGGCATCTATTAAGATGTTTCCTGTTGTTACTGGCGTTACATCGGTATTTGCTGTCGTTACTTGAACGCCATTTAAGGTATCGCCTGTTAAAACTTCACCTGCAGAAACATCCGTTGTTCCTGATGCTAATGGTGCTAAAGCTGTTCCTAAAATATCATCATCCGCTAATAACTCTCCAACTACTTCTACCGTTACGGTTGCTGTTGTACAGTTTGCTGGATTCGCGCCACTTTCACAAATCGTATACGTTACAGGATAACTTCCTGTTGGTGTATTTGCTACGATAGTTACATTTCCATCGGCATCTATTAAGATGTTTCCTGTTGTTACTGGCGTTACATCGGTATTTGCTGTCGTTACTTGAACGCCATTTAAAGTATCGCCTGTTAAAACTTCACCAGCAGAAACATCCGTTGTTCCTGATGCTAATGGTACTAAAGCTGTTCCTAATGTATCATCATTTGCTACTAAAATATTAACAACATATAATGTTGCACAATTAATCTCTCTAATACAAATATTATTATCACGAGTTATTAAAACACAATATTCTGTTGCATCTAACCCCGTTACACTAGTTATATTTAATGTATTTGTTGTAAAATCTGTATAATTAGTATCTGTTCCATCTATAATTGTTCCTCCTGAATCTGGATTACCAATATACCATTGATAATTAATACCAGCATTAGCATTGCCTAAAGCTCCATAAGTTGGTGCTCCTGTTACATAACTAGTCGCAGTATCTGCTGTTCCCACAACACTAAAGCTACCTGATTCTCCAAAAACCTTTGTTTGATTAACAGGTGCTGTAACAATCATCAATCTTGTTGCATTGATTACTGAAACCGTAGTTCCCTGAGGACTTCCTGTTGCTGTTGGTATTCCTGTTATAAGATCTACCGTAGTTCCTAAATTTAATGAACTACCACCAGTACTACCCCCTATTAGTGTAGTTAAGCCTGTTATTATATTATTTGCTGCTTCTGATGCATCAGGACAACCATCATTATCACTATCAGTATCAAAACTATCAATAATTCCATCATCATCAGTATCAACAGCTCCTTCAACAGTATCTAAAATACCATCATTATCATCATCCTGATCTACAGAATCCTGAATTCCATCTAAATCATTATCAGGTAAAACTGTTACAGTAACAGTAGAGTTACTGCAGTTAGTTGGAGAAGGCTTACAAGCATTATATACTAATGTATAAATCCCTGCATTTGTGCCTGATGCAACTTCTACAGCACCTGTAGTTGTATTTAATGTTACCCCTGCATTTGTTGAACTTACCTCAAATAAATCAACATCTGCTAAAGGTGGATTTGTAGTTCCTCCTACAGTATCATTCACTAAAACATTAGCTACTGCAATACCTCCTGATTCTGTAAGCGTACCTGCATCATCATTTGTTATAATTATAGGTGTACCACCTACTCCTGAAACAAACACTCCTGAATCATACCAATCATCTCCTACATCAGCAATGGCTATTTTCATATGATAAACAACTCCTACTGTTAAATTTATATTTGTAGAAAACTTTTTTGTTATTCCATTAAATTCAGTATGAATAGGAAAAGGACCTGGATTTGTATTACCTGGTCCTGAATTATTAGGGTCAGCATCATTATCTAAAACACGCCCATTATTTATATATAATGCGCTTTGAGTTAAATCAGTTACGTTTGTTAAACTCCCTCCTTGAGAACCTCTAAAACCTGCATTTACATTATTAATAGATACAGGATTAGATGTTCCTGGTACTATTGCTAAGTTTAGCGCAGGAGTTTCTCCTAAATCGTATGCACCATTATTATTAATATCTCCATCTGGTACTGTAGCATCTACTCCAGTAGGATCAGATACAAAAAAGCCAAATACATCATTAAAACTAGAACCTACATAGTCTGGAAATTCTTCTGAAGCAAATTGATACTCAACTAAAACACCTGTATAATTAGGTAATGCTTGAAAATCAAATTCAAAAATTACTACATCATTTCTAGCTCTGGAATCAATATTAACTAAATCCATATCATCTAAGACACCTGCTGCACCAAGTTTATCACTATGTCCATTAGATCTATTCGTAGAAAAGGCATTTACTATTGTTGATGTAGTTAAAGCAATACCACTATCAAGTTCTAAACCAGCACCTGCTTTTCCATTTGAGAAAACACCTACACGCTCTATATCTCCCTTAGTTATAACAGGGTTCGTTATTAACACACCGGAGGCCTGTAGTTGAGCTGCTAATTGAACAGCTGTTTGACTGTCTGTAAATGTTGCTTGGGCGTAAGTGCTATTAACACCTATTAGCAACAAAACAAAAAACAGTACGTTTTTTAAAAAGTAGTTTTTTTTCATAAGTAATAATTTAAAAAATTGATTAAATCAAAAACACAACTGCTATTTAAAGATGTTATACTTCTAATTTAAGAAAGGATTTATTATTTTATATAGCTATTATTTAAGACGTTAAATATATTATTTTTTTTTAAAAAAATAGACAATACATTTATTATCAAATGCTATATCATTTTATAATAATTATGACACATTTTATATCAAAAAGTCACAAAAAATATTAAATATCAATAATATTATACCTATTTTTATTAATCCTAATTTTTTACATAAAGATGAATATTAATTTCAAAGCGATTAAAAAAGAAGAAATACTTACTATTCTTCCGATAATGCAAAAAGTAAACACAACAACGCCTTCTAATATACTAAAAAAAGGATATTAGAAATGTCAAACTACAACACTTATGAATGTGTTGGTATTTTTGATGATGATTTGCTAATCGGTATTTCTGGCTTATGGTATAGTACACGTCATTACATAGGAAAAAGTGTAGAACCTGATCATGTTTTTATAGATGAAACTTACCGTGGAAAAAAATTAGGAAAGCAATTTTTTAGCTGGATTTACGAATACACCAAAGAAAAAGGCTGTGAAGCCATGGAATTAAACACGTATACGGCTAATAGAAAGTCTCATAAATTTTATTATAACGAAGGCTTTGAAATCTATGGCTTTCATTTTCTGAAAGTTATGAGAAAAGATCAAAGTTTTTATTAAATTTATTCAAAAAATGTTTGCAGATTACAGAAACAGTGTTATATTTGCAACCGCTTAACGATATAAGCTTTTTATATCAAAAGCATTACAAGTAATTGTAATTAAATCTTTACCAATGCGAAAGTAGCTCAGTTGGTAGAGCGTCAGCCTTCCAAGCTGAATGTCGCCAGTTCGAACCTGGTCTTTCGCTCTAAAGTCTTTAAAAGATAGACTCTAAAATCTCTATTTACCAATGCGAAAGTAGCTCAGTTGGTAGAGCGTCAGCCTTCCAAGCTGAATGTCGCCAGTTCGAACCTGGTCTTTCGCTCACAGTCTTTAAAAGATAGACTTTAAAATCTTTATTTACCAATGCGAAAGTAGCTCAGTTGGTAGAGCGTCAGCCTTCCAAGCTGAATGTCGCCAGTTCGAACCTGGTCTTTCGCTCAAAAATCCGAAAACATTATGTTTTCGGATTTTTTTTGTTTTATACATATTTCAAAAGAAAAATGATTTGTAGCTATTTCCCGCTTTCCGCACTCGCTTTTTTTATTTTTTCAAAAGAAAAATAAAAAAGAGCTCAAACAATTGCTTCAATCGGGGCTAGACTTATTTACTAAATTTAGTCATCAATTTAAAAGCCTGTTCATATCTACAGAATATATCAGCAAAAAAAATAACCTCACAAAGAAGTTATTTTTTCACCAATTTTATAAAATCAAAATATTATCTATAAATAATATTTCACTATTTATTTCCTTTTAATTTATCACCAAACAAAAACAAGCCAACAATAATAACTCCGATAACACCTATTAATAACATATTATTATTAATTACACTTGGTCTTAAAATCAAGGTTATTAAGTATCCACCAATTGCACCACCTAAATGTGCAGAATGACCAACATTACCAACGTTATTTTTCATTCCATAAATAGAGTACAATAAATATCCGATTCCAAAAACATAACCAGGTAAAGGAATTGGAATAGGAAACATTACCAATGTCATATCTGGATACAACATAATTGCAGAAAAAACAATTCCCGACACAGCTCCCGAAGCTCCTACCGCACTATAATAAAATTCATTTTTATGCTGATATAAAGAATATAAACTTCCAGCAAGTAAACTAACCAAATAGATTCCTATAAAATATCCAGTACCAAAATTAACCTGCACTACTTTTCCAAAAAGATATAAAGCATACATATTAAATCCTAAATGCATCCAATCGGTACGTAAAAAACCTGAGGTTATCATTCTGATTTTTTCACCACTAAGTATTTTTTGTATCTGAAATTTATATCTATCAAAAAAAATGACATCATTAAACCCTTTATAAGAAACGATAACGTTTATCGCTATTAATATTAAAATAATTTGATTCATAGTATCGTATTTACGTATGATTAATTGCTTGTTTTAAACACTAAAATTGGTAAAGAATGTAATCGAAAATCTGCGAGTAATCTTACAACTAAAATTAATTACACATGATTTTAGCAAATCGTTGTTCTTATCCTAAAATACATACCAGAGTAAAAAAACAGATCAAGTAATACATTTAATTAGTAGCACTTAATTATTCACAAGGAGGTTTTATATTACAAGGATAATTTATAGAGCTATTTTGATTCACTATTTGTCCACCATTCCATCCTTGTGATTCATATGTACAAGTACACACCCCTTCATCAGTACATTTAATACATTAAAAATAAAACAAAAAACAAGAGTAAATAATTTTTCATAAAGTTTAAATTTTAAACGTAAAGATAATAAATTTTTAAAATAACAGCTTTTGAAAAAGCTAATAATCAAAAGTAAATGATTCGTAATTTAATACGATATTTGCATTTTTAAAATTTAACACATGTAAGTTTTTAAGTTTCGCAATTGTATATCCTTTTATTTGGGTATCTTCAAGATTACCAATGCGTATCTTGTATATTTTTTCTGATTTCTTTTTCTTAATTTTATATTATATTGTTGGCTACCGAAAAAAAGTAGTTGAAGCTAATATAAAAATAGCTTTTCCAACTAAAAATGAGAGTGAAATAAACAAAATATCTAAAAAATTCTTTAAACATTTTGTTGATTTAATTTTTGAGAGTATTAAAGCTTTTTCTATCAGTAAAAAAGAAATAGACAAACGCTACAAATACACAAATGCATCATTAATTAACAACTACGCCAAACAAGGAAAAAGCATTGTTCTATTAGGTGCGCATCAAGCAAATTGGGAATGGGTATTTGCCCTACCTCAACATTTAAATATTAGTTGCTACGGAGCTTATACAAAATTACAGAATCCTTATTTTGAAAAAGTAATAAAAAGCTCGAGACGTAAATACGGTTTTGATGGAGTTCCTAGTCAATTATTCAATAAAAGAATAAACGAAAGACAAGCAAAAGGCATACAAAGTTTATACATACTACTTAGCGACCAATCACCTCAACTACACAGAGCAAGATATTGGACTAATTTTTTAAATGAAAAAGTTCCTGTACACACAGGTGCGGAAGTATTAGCCAAAAAATATGATTTAGTAGTTATCAACATGAATACTACTAAAATTAAAAGAGGTTACTTTGAAACAACATTTGAATTAATAACCGACAATGCTAAAGATTTTGACAAAAATCAAATTACTGATAAATTTTTAGAAGTAACCGAAAGAAATATAAAAGCACAACCCGAATGTTATTTATGGTCTCATAAACGTTTTAAACATAAAGGAAAATATAACGAGTGGTTAGAAAAGACTAAAAAGCATCGAAATTAATTTCGATGCTTTTTTTGATTTAATTTTAAATTTTACGTACAAAAAAATCCTTCTTAAAAAGAAGGATTTAATTTTTGGGTGGAAGACGGGATTCGAACCCGCGACCCTCGGTACCACAAACCGATACTCTAACCAACTGAGCTACAACCACCATTTAATTGCGAGTGCAAATATATAACTCTTTTACTGTTCCACCAAACTTTTTTTGAAGTTTTTTTTTAAATTAATTCACTTATTTTCTCAACAGCAACATAACGTTCTGATGTAAAGCCCTCTGCAAAATCGACACCAATCAACCTACCTAAATCTTTTGCTCTATAATTTATACTATCCGTAAAATTCTTACTTGTAATTGGTGTTTCAGGCTCATTACTGTTCGGATTAAAAAATTGAGAAGCGTATGCTAATACCGATTTTTCCTTTTTTTCCATAAAACCTGTAACATCTACCACAAAATCTGGCTCAATATTTTTCCACTGTATATAATGATACACCAACTTAGGTCGCCACTTTTCTTGATTAACTCCATCTATCGATGTTTCAATTTTTAATAACCCACTTAAAAAACAAGCATTCGATACTAAATCACTTCCTTTAGGATGATCAATATGTCTATCATCAATAGCATTACATAATACAATATCTGGTTTATATTTACGAATCATTTTTATAACCTCCAATTGATGTTCTTTATCATTTTTAAAAAAACCATCGGAAAACCCTAAATTTTCACGCAGAGAAACACCTAAAATATTAGCGGCATTTGTTGCTTCTATATCTCTTAACTTCGCAGAACCTCTTGTACCAAGCTCTCCCCTAGTTAAATCTACAATCCCTACTTTTTTACCAAACGATATTTCTTTCGCAATTGTAGCACCACAACCTAACTCTACGTCATCGGGATGCGCTCCAAATGCTAATATATCTAACTTCATGTTTCTTTATTTTGATAGGCTAATTTACAAAACTAGTAATAAACCATTCTTGTTTTATAATTCTCTTTTTTTTAATACCCGAATCACTATAACATAAATTCAATATCTTCGTCGCTATGATTAGAATTGTTATTATAGGAGGCGGAAATGTCGCCTTACATTTAGCCAATGCTTTTTCTAAAACGAAAGAAATTTCTTTGGTACAAATGTATGCTAGAAACATACAGCAACTTGAATCGTTAAAAAAACAGGTTGATATAACTGATGATATAACTTTATTAGTGGATGCTGATATTTATATCATTGCAGTATCTGATGATGCTATTTCTGAAGTTTCGTCAAAAATAAAGAAGGAACATAGTTTGGTTGTTCATACTTCAGGAAGTGTTTCTTTAAATTCGTTAAAAAATAACGGACGAAAAGGCGTCTTCTATCTATTACAAAGTTTTTCTAAGGATAAAGAAGTTGTTTTTGATAAAATTCCATTTTGCTTAGAAGCCGAAAACAACGAAGATTTTAATCGTTTAAATAAATTAGCTAAATCAATAGGAAAAAAAACATATCCAATTAACTCTCAACAGCGAAAAGCAATACATTTATCAGCGGTTTTTGTTAATAATTTCACCAATCATTTATATAAAATTGGTGATGATATTTGTAGAGAACATGAAGTTCCTTTTGAAATTTTACATCCTTTAATTGAAGAAACTGCTAAAAAAATTCAGAAATTAACTCCCGAAAAAGCACAAACTGGTCCAGCAAAAAGAAACGACAAAAAAACAATTCAAAATCATTTAGAATTACTAAATAAAGAACAACAAGATATTTATAAACTTATAACAAAATCAATACAAAAAAATGGAAAAAAGCTATAAAGAAATACTACCTCAAATAAATACTTTTATTTTTGATGTAGACGGTGTATTAACAAACGGAATTGTTACCGTCTTCCCTAATGGTGAATTAGTACGTCAAATGAATATTAAAGATGGATACGCCTTAAAAGCAGCCGTAAAAGCAGGTTTTAGAGTATGTATTATTTCTGGAGGAAAAAATGAAGGCGTACGTACTCGCTTGGCTAATTTAGGTATTTCTGATATTTACTTAGGTGCTCATGATAAAATTAAGCAATTTAATGAAATCATCAGTAAATATGATTTAAAGCCAGAAAACGTATTATATATGGGTGATGATATTCCTGATTATCCTGTAATGAAATTAGTTGGTATGCCATGTTGCCCGAATGATGCTGTTAGAGAAATTCAACAAGTATCTAAATATATTTCTGATAAAAATGGCGGAGAAGGTTGCGCTCGTGATGTCTTAGAGCAAGTATTAAGAGTACAAGGAAAATGGGTAGAAAATTTTGATGCTCAATACGATTAATTAATAATATTAAATTTCTATAAAAATTACACAAATGAAAAAGATACTTTTTACACTTTTAATTATCAGCAACTTATCAATTAACGCTCAATCTGTTTTTGGAAAATGGGAAAACTGGGATGAAGAAGAAAACAGAGTGAATTCTGTTATTGAAATCTACGAAAAAGATGGACTAGCTTTTGGTAAAATAATTAAAATCACACATAAAGATAGACAAGGTGCTGTCTGTGATAAATGTAAAGGAGAGCGTAAAAATATGCCTATTTTAAATATGACTATTTTATCTGGATTAAAAAAAGAAGGTAATCAATGGATCGGTGGTACTATCGTAGATGTTAAAAATGGTAAAGAATACAAATGTTATATTACACTTGAAAACGAAAATAAATTAAAAATTCGTGGATATTTTGGTTTTGTTGCCTTTGGTAGAACTGCTTATTGGTGTCGAAAAAAATAAAATACAACTATTTTCTAATAAAAAAACTCCAAAGAAATTCGGTTTCTCTGGAGTTTTTTTTGATATATAACTAATATAAAAAATTAATAAGGAATTTCTAATTGCCCATGATTTTCTATATGACTTGGCGGAATTACCGTTATTATTTTTGTTGCTTCATAAGTAACTCTTGGTTTTTGCATACTAGACGAAGTTGTATGAATTATCTTTAAATTAAACTTCAAATAATCATTTGGTTGAATTACAACTTTTCTGTTATGATAATCATCTAACCAAGCCTCATCTGTAATTTTAACGTCAATAGGTATGCCTTCTCTTTTCAATTTCCAACAAGAACTATCTGATAATAAATCCATTGTTTTTATCTTTAAAACCTCAACTCTTTCTTGTGCTATACTTGCATCCCCTAATTCATTTAAAATTTTAGGAACATCTACAAAACTTTTATTAGTTAGCTTTGCTTTATTTCGTCCACTTTTAAAACAAAAATATTCGCCTCTTTTTAACTTACTTGTTTGTACACTAATTTCTTTAACGGTATTTAAAATGTAATAGTTATTCACCGAAAAAAACAATAAATGACTTGGTGTTTCTTTTTTTATTTTTCTGTTGATTTCATTGGTAAGCTTATCTAAACCTGCTTTTGATGATATCTGTTGTAATTCTATCGCTTTTAAAGTTTTATATTTTACATACACCAATAAATCACCTAACCAATTGGTTGGCTTTACACCTTCTTTCGGATAATCACCCGGTGTATTTACTAGTATTTGCTTAATTTTAGTGGCAACAGATTCAAATTGAATATCAACTAAATCATAATCAACTTTAGCATCTACAGAAATATTGTAAACGATATGTCTATCTAAAACGAGTAATTTATCATAAAAACCAGATAAATGATTAAATACTTCTGATGGATTTTTAGTACCTTTTAATTCAAGATTTAGTTCAAAATCATATGCTGTCATCATTTCCATATATTAAATTTTTCATACAATCGCTATCTCTTTAACTCTCAGATTGTACAACTGCTATACCATTTATAACTAGGTTTTTTCAGACCGATAAAATTACTACTTTTTGAACTATTTTACTAATGTTTTTATTAGTTGATTTTTTTAATTAAACAAGTAACTAAAATTTATAAATATAGTAAAATGCCTAGCCCCGATTGAAGCAATTGTTTGAGCTCTTTTTTGTTTTTTTCTTTTCGAAAAAATAAAAAAAGCGAGTGCGGAAAGCGGGAAATTGCTTCAAAAAAAAACTATCACATTTATTTAAAAATGGATAGTTTTTTAATCGATAGTAAATATCAAAAGATGAAAATTTCTTCTGATGAAAAATTAACGAAATATTTTATTTGATAAAAACTGATATAATTTAGCCGCTAAATAACCTATTGTTAATCCGTTTATAAAACCACAAAGTATATCAATAGGAAAATGAACTCCTAAGTACAATCTACTATATGCAAAAATTAGTGGAAACAACACCAAATATTTAATAGATGGCACATATTTTCTTAAAAGCATGATTAAAAAAACCGTAATAACCGTAGATGTAGTTGTACGACCAGACACAAAACTATAATTCTGCGGATTTATTAATGTTCTTAACGAATCTTGTATTGCCAGATTATTATTTGGTCTTAACCTTTCAAAAGTACGTCTAATCGCATTTGTTAATTGGTCAGAAAAAGTAATTAAAATAGCTATGAATAACAATGTAAACACTGCTTTTTTCCAGCCAAGATGTTTAAAAAGCAAGAATATTAAAAATATAAATAAAGGAATCCAATTAAACTGATTTGTAATTCCTAACCAAAGCCAATCCCATTGTTCACTTCCTAAATTATTTAAATAGATAAGAAGTTGTTGGTCTTTTTGTATGATATCTTCCATAAAACTACTTCCCTACTTTTAATACTTCAATTTCGAAAATTAAATCAGATTTTGGAGCAATTGGACCTAAACCGCTTTCTCCATAACCTAAATAATAAGGAATAAAAAATATTGATTTATCACCTTCTTTCATAGTTTTTACACCTTCTTTCCAACCTCCAATTAAAGGTATGTTAGGGTCGTTAAGCGTAAAAGTAAAAGGCGCTTTTTTATCTAAACTAGAATCTATTTTTTTTCCATCAGTTAAATACAATGTATAATGAACTGTTGTAGGTATTGCAGGATTTACCTTTTTACCTGTTCCTTCTTTTAATTTTAATATTTTTAATCCAGAATTAGTTTTAACAGCCTTATTAATTCCTTTTTCTTCTTGAAATTTACGTTTTAATTCAGCTAATACCTCTTTACGTTCGGCTTCTTTCTTTACTACGTTGGTTAATTCGTATTCAAAAACAGTTGCTGCTTTAAACTTTTTAGCTTCTTTACCGATTCTAATGATATCTACGACATTAATATAATCGTTCTGTTGAATGGTATCAACTACATTTTGTCCTTCTAATACTTTTCCAAAAATTGAATGCTTACCATTTAACCAAGGAGTCGCTTTATGAGTAATAAAAAACTGACTAGAATTACTAGCTTTTCCTGAATTTGCCATAGACAATATTCCTGGAGCATCATGTTTATAAATTAATTCTCCTTTTTCATTCATAGGAAATTCATCGCCAAATTTATAACCAGCATTACCTCTACCTGTACCTGTAATATCACCTCCTTGCACCATAAAGTCTTTAATTACTCTATGAAATTTGGTATTATCATAATAAGGTTTTCCTTTTAAAGAATCCGCTACTTTAGGATTATCTCCTTCAGCTAACGATACAAAGTTAGCCACTGTCATTGGAACTTCTTTTGCATGTAATCTAATTAAAATATCTCCACGATTGGTTTGTATATCTGCATACAATCCATTTTCTAAGTCAGGATATTTAACTGATTTACATGATGAAATAATTAACGTCAGTACTATCAAATATTTTAAAAACTTCATTTGGTTTAATATTTAAAGTGAAAGACACCAACTTTATATTGATGTCTTTTATTTTTTATCTATGTCCGTGTCCATCTCCTTTTGAGTGTCCCGCTCCTAGACCTTGTTGTGTTACATCAAGTAACTCTACTTCAAAAACTAAAGCTGCAAAGGGTTTAATTTTACCTCCTGATCTTGGTGTTGCTCCGTATGCTAAATCTTGAGGAATAAAGAATTTATATTTTGCTCCTGTTTTCATTAATTGTAACCCTTCAGTCCAACCTTTAATAACTTGACCAACTCCAAATTCACTTGGTGTTCCTCTATCAACAGAACTATCAAAAACAGTTCCGTCAGTTAACGTACCATGATAATGAACTTTAACTTTTGAACTTGCTGTTGGCACAGCTCCTTTACCTTCTTTTAAAACAAGGTATTGTAAACCTGTAGCAGTTGTTTTTACACCTGGTTTTAATTTGTTTTCAGCTAAGAATTTTTCACCTTCTTTTTTATAATCTCCGAACTCAGCAGATGCTTTTTTAGCTTGTGCTGCTTGTTGTTCTTTCATTTTTTCTTGTTGTTTCTTCTGAAAAAATGATCTTAAAATCCCATTAATATCCTTAGAGTCAAGCAAAAGATTTGTAGAATCCATTCCATTTTTAAACCCTTGAACAAATAAATCTTGATCTAAATCTTCAAAATTCATTTTAATTTTATTAGCCATATCTAAACCTATACCGTAGCTTACCGAATCTACCTCTGTAGCTAATGAACTTTTGGTTTTAAACTGACTATTACCACATGATACAACTGATAATGTTACAACTGTTGCTGCTAAAGCTTTAATTAATTTCATTTTTATTTATTTGTTATTTAATTTCAATTAATGTTACTGTACTTTGTATAGGTTGATTTACCATAATTTTTTCTCCATCGCCTATAACACCAAAAGCCCTATATGATGGAATGACAAATGTAATAATTTCACCCTTTTTCATCAACTTTATTCCATCTTGTAATGCAGGAATAAAATCTTCTTGATCTACTTTATACGTTTTTTCTTGCTTCTGATAAATAATATTTCCGTGTATATCTGAAATATCATAAGATATCAACACACTACTTTTAGCCTTTGGTTGTACTAAATTTACCGAATCTTTTACAACATATCTGTACCAGAATCCATTTTTAGAAGCTTTATATGTATGAACAGTATCTTTAGAAATCCAATTTTCTAAACGCTTTTTTTCTAAAGCATTTAACTTTTTATTTTTCTTGACTACTTCTTTATAAAAGTTAACAGTACCTTGTTTTTTTGGTCTTCTAGCTTCGGTATCTTTACAAGAAACTACCGTTAAAATAATCAATAAGAAAAAAATAAGATTACATTTCATAAGACGCTGCTAATTCTTTTTCGTAAGTAGGTAATAACGCTGTAAAAGTTGCAATAGTATCTTCCATAGAAACATCACTTTTTCCACCAGCGGCATTATCACGTCCACCACCATCAAAATGATTTCTTGCAAACTGATTTACAGAAAATTTTCCTTTACTACGAAGCGACATTTTAATAATACCTTGCTCTTTATCTTCAATAAAAATAGCTGCAAATACGATTCCTTTTAAAGAAAGTGCATAATTTACAACGCCTTCGGTATCTCCTTTTTCGTAATTAAATTTTTTCTTTTCTTCTTCTGATAAAGTAATAAAAGCGGTTTTATATTCAGGATACAATTTCATATTACTTAATGCTTGTCCTAATAAAAGTAAACGACTGTACGAATTAGCATCAAGAACATTACTATGAATTTTATCATTTTCGGCACCTTTGTCTATTAAATCGGCAATAATACGGTGTGTCGTACTTGTGGTCGATCTAAAACGGAAAGAGCCTGTATCTGTCATAATACCTGTATATAAACAGGTCGCAATATTTTTATCAATCAAGGCAACATCGCCCATCATTTCGATAAAATTATAAACCATTTGACAAGTTGACGACATTGAAGTATCAGAATACATATATTCGAAATCATCAGGTTGCTGATGATGATCTATCAAAGCAAAATCATTTTCATATTTTTCTAAGGTTTTTTGCATATCGCCACCAACTCTGTGCAATGCATTAAAATCTAATAAGAAAATTAAATCTGAATTATCTAAAGCACGATGACTTTGTTTATTTTGGCGATCAAAACGAAGTACGTTTTCAGAGCCTGGTATCCAATGTAAAAAATCAGGATATTCATTTGGCATCACTACTTGAGTGGTGTGTCCTTTTTTATCAAGATAATGTTTCAATCCTAAGGTTGAGCCAACTGCATCTCCATCAGGATTTCTATGACCTATTATTACAATGTTTTTAGGTTGTAATAAAGATTCTTTTAGTTCTGTAAAGTGTTTTAAAATCATATCCTGCGAAGATACAAATTAATTAAAAAAATTATGTATTTTCGCGCCGATTTTGTGTGACACTCACACGTATAACTATTAAATAAATTTTAGAATGGCTACAAATAGAACTTTTACGATGATTAAACCAGATGGTGTTGAAAACGGACACACTGGAGCAATTTTAGACAAAATTAATGCTGCAGGTTTTAGAATCGTAGCTTTGAAAAAAACGCAAATGACTAAAAGTGATGCAGAAGCTTTTTATGCTGTGCACAACGAACGTCCTTTTTTCGGAGAATTAGTTGAATTTATGACTCGTGGTCCTATTGTGGCTGCTATCTTAGAAAAAGACAACGCTGTTGAAGATTTTAGAACTTTAATCGGTGCTACTAATCCTGCTGAAGCTGCTGAAGGAACAATCCGTAAAATGTTTGCTACTTCTATCGGTGAAAACGCTGTTCACGGATCTGATTCTGATGAAAATGCTGCTATCGAAGGTGCTTTTCATTTTTCTGGAAGAGAAATGTTTTAAGACCAACATTCTTTTTAAATATATAAAAACTCGCTACATTTATTGTAACGAGTTTTTTTTATAATTATTTTTTTGAAGCTATTTCCCGCTTTCCGCACTCGCTTTTTTTATTTTTTTAAAAGAAAAAAACAAAAAAGAGCTCAAACAATTGCTTCAATCGGGGCTAAAAAACTACACAACATCTTTTACTAAGTCGTATTTTATTTCATTATAATCTGCAATTACTTTTTGAGCTAACGAATAATCTTGCGCTTTAGAATGTTCGCTTTTATAAGCAACACAATAAATTCCACCATCGTAAGCGGCTTTTATTCCGTTTGTCGAATCTTCAATTACTAAACATTCTTTTTTATCGAAACCAGCAATATCGGCTGCTTTTAAAAAAATTTCAGGATGTGGTTTTGATGCTTTTAAATCTGCACCACTAATTTTTCCTTTAAAATATTTATTTAAATCGAATTTATTAAAAACGTTATCAATAGTAACCATCGATGCCGAAGAAGCCAAAACTAAGGTAACGCCATTATTATAATAATCTTTAATTAAATCTAAAACTCCCGATAATAACTGTAAATCATTTTTATCAGAAAAAAATAATTCTTTAAAAAAAGCACGTTTATAATTTACTAATTCGGTAGCATCAATAGTTAAATTAAATTTAGCTACTAAATCTTTGCAAATTTCTAAAGTTGATTGTCCTGTGTAAGAATTATAAAGCTCTTGAGAAACTTTAATTTCTACTTTATCAAACATTAAAAAATATGCTTGTTTGTGTAACGGTTCGGTATCAACAATTACACCATCCATATCGAATAAAACTGCTTTTAAAGCCATAGTATTTAGTTTGTATTGTCTTGCAAAAATAACCATTTGACCTCAGAGAAAAGACTATTTATATTGACATTTTGTTCAATAACTGTATTACTTTACATTAATTGTTAATACTACATTTTCAGAAACTTTAAATTTTGCATCTTTATATTTTGGAGGTCCCATAAAACCTTTGGCATCATTAGAAATACCAATTGGTTCTTTAGGAATACCTATAAAATTAGTATCCATTTTCTTGTTATCATTTACATCATTAAAAGCCGAAACTGCATACGTTCCTACTGTAATATCTTTTAATACTACCCTTGCTTTTTTATCAATAATTTTTATAATACTTCCTTTTAAAGGTTCTTTTAAAAAACGATCCTCTTTATTATAAATAGCAATGTATAAACTACCTTTATCTGATTTCATTCCTTTAAAATGCAATGTAACCGTGTGTTTTTCTTGACTTATTCCATTTAAAATTCCGATTATAATAAATATTCCTGTTAAAATAATTTTCTCCATAATTTTATTTTTATTAATAATTTAAATATTTAGACTTTATTTATTTTTAACATTAAAACGCTATTTAAAATATTTTCTATCAAAAAAGTTTTTCATACTGCTTTAATATAAATAAAAAATGATTAATTCTATTCGTATTTTATATCCATAAATCACTATCATTTTAAAACTTAACGTAAAAATACCTACTTAACTTTATAAAATTAATAGTTAACTATTTTTTATCATAAACTTTAACACTAATAAGCGGATATCCCTATGTAATGTTAATATTTCTTTACTATTCTTTCTAAATTTTCTATTGAAATCGTTTAAATATTTGATAAAAAATGTATTTTTACATAGTATAAAAAATAATAATGTCACACGATTTAAGTAATTATAGAAAATCATACGAAAAAAAAGAGTTGCTAAAAAGTAACTGTCCTGAAAACCCTATTGAATTATTTAGAGATTGGTTTTTTGCTGCTGATGCATCAGAAATGGTTGTTGAAAGTAACGCCATGAATGTTTCATCAATAGGTTTAGATGGTTTTCCTAAAAACAGAATTGTATTATTAAAAAAATATACTTGGGAAGGGTTTATTTTTTACACAAATTACAATTCAGAAAAAGGAAAAGCAATACTTAATAACGGTAATGTTTGTTTATCTTTTTTTTGGGCAGGCTTAGAACAACAAATAATCATTAAAGGAAAAGCCGAGAAATTAGCTGAGAATTTATCAGATGGATATTTTGAGTCAAGACCAGATGGAAGTAAATTAGGTGCTTGGGCATCTAACCAAAGTGAGACCGTTAACTCTCGTAAACAACTTGATACACAATTAAAAGAAACCTCTGATAAATTTGAAGGAAAAGAAATTACACGTCCACCACATTGGGGCGGATTTATTGTAAAACCTATTTCAATTGAATTTTGGCAAGGACGACCTAACAGAATGCATGATCGTATAAGATATACTTTAGAAGAAGATTTCTCTTGGAAAATGGAACGTTTAGCTCCTTAAATTACATATTTACATATCTTTAAAATTAAATGAAAACACTTTATATTGTTCGTCACGCAAAATCATCTTGGTTATACGAAGGTATAGAAGATATCGATAGACCTTTAAAAGAACGTGGTATTAATGACGCACATCTTTTCTCAAAATATTTAGCTAAAGAAATTATAAGGCCAGATGTTTTTGTTTCTAGTAGTGCTAATAGAGCTTTACATACTGCTATTATATTTTGTGATAACTTTAAATATCCGCTTTCTAACCTGCAGATAAAACGTCAATTATATAATTTTAGTGATGGATATTTAGTAAAAGTAGTAAATGCTTTAGATGATAATTTTGATAGTGCAATTATATTTAGTCACGATCATGGCATTAATACTTTTGTAAATAAATTTGGTGATAAACCAATATTACACGTACCTACCTGCGGAATTATTGGTATTCAGTTTAAAGATAATCATTGGAAAAACTTAAAAAAGGGAAACACTATTTTAGTAGATTTCCCTAAAAATCATAGATAAAATTATATATTTTGAAAATTAAAAAATATGGCGCTATAGATATTGGTTCTAATGCCGTAAGACTCTTAATATCAAATGTTATTGAGCAAAAAGACAAAGAACCTTTATTTAAAAAATCATCTCTAGTACGAGTTCCAATTCGTTTAGGTAGTGACTCCTTTGTTTCTGGTATAATATCAAAAGAAAATATCGATCGAATGGTTGATGCTATGGCTGCTTTTAAACTGATAATGAAAGTTCACGGTGTTGAAAAATATAAAGCATGCGCTACCTCAGCTATGAGGGAAGCTGAAAATGGAACGGAAGTTATAGACACTATTTTTAAAGAAACCGAAATTCAAATTGATGTTATTAACGGTAAAAAAGAAGCTGCTATTATTTTCTCTACAGATTTACACCACTTAATTAAATCGGAATCAACCTATCTTTATGTTGATGTTGGTGGTGGTAGTACAGAGTTTACCTTATTTTCAAAAGGTAGAATTGTAAAATCAAAGTCTTTTAAAATAGGTACTGTTCGATTAATTAATAATAAAAAAACAGAAAACAATATTATTTTTAAAGAAGTACAAGAATGGGTTGAAGAGAATACTAAAAACTACAAACGAATTTCTCTTATTGGTTCTGGTGGAAATATTAATAAAATATTTAAAATGTCAGGTAGAGAAGTTGGAAAACCAATCTCTTATATTTATTTAAATGCACAGTATCAATTTTTAAAAAATATGACTTATAAAGATCGAATTTCTGAGTTAAGTTTAAACCCTGATAGAGCTGATGTTATTGTTCCTGCAACTAAAATATACCTTTCTGCAATGAAATGGAGTGGTGCTAGAAAAATATTTGTACCTAAAATAGGACTATCAGATGGTATCATTAAAAGCTTATATTTCAACAACCTATAATTAACTTTAACATAGCTTTAAGACTTCTTAAAAAATGTTATATTTGTTTATATGTGACTTTCAATTATGTTGTGTGTCACATAACAAACTAATAATCTTTAAAAAAATTTTACTTATTATGAAAAAACTACTATTAACGGGAGCTTTATTAGCTTTCTACTTCACTGCCTCGGCACAAGATTTGCCGACAAATGCAGAACCCGGAAAATGTTATGTACGTTGTAAAACTCCAGAAGTATGGAAAAACCAAGATGTAACTATTGAAATAGCGCCAGCCTATAAAAGAATTGTTACACATCCAACTGAGTACAAATCTGTAACTGAAAGCGTTTTAGTTGACGAAGGAAGTCAGAAATTGGTTATTGTACCAGCTAAATACACAACTGAAACATATTCTGTTGTTAGTAAAGAAGCTAGTCAGCGTATTGAAAGAGCTTTATCTAAACCTTCTTCTGCTACAGAAACTATAGTAACAAAAGAAGCATCACAAAGATTACAATTAGTTCCAGCTAAATATGAAATGCGTGATGTTGTTGTTGTTACTAAAGAAGCTTCTCAACGTTTAGAAATTGTTCCAGCTAAATACGAAACAAGAGATGTTGTTGTTGTTACTAGAGAAGCTAGTCAACGTTTAGTTAAGATACCTGCTAAATCAAGTGTTGTAACTGAATCAATTGTTGTTAAAGAAGCTGCTCAACGTTTAGAAATTGTTCCAGCTAAATATGAAATGCGTGATGTTGTTGTTACTGTTAAAGAAGCATCTCAACGTATTGAAGTTGTACCTGCTAAATATGAAATGCGTGATGTTACTGTAATGGTAAAAGAAGCTTCTCAGCGTTTAGTTGTAGTTCCTGCTGTTTACGGAACTGAAACTATTTCTTACAAGAAAAGAGATTACGGTTCTAAATTAAGTGTTATACCTGCTTCATTTAATAACGATAGTGAAACTATTGAAATTAAAGCAAAATCTGCTAGATGGCAAATGAGCGAAAAAGCACCTGATTGTGAATCTTCTGACCCTAACGACTGTCGTTACTGGTGTTATAAAGAAGTACCTGCACAATACCAAACAATTAATAAAACTGTTTTAGGTAAAGATGCTGCTGTTGTTTCTACTCCTGAGTGTAATGAAAGTACTTCTCCTAATGGATGTGGTAATGCTACTTATACAAAAAGAGTTGTTAAAACACCTCCTACGACTAGAGTTGTTGATATCCCTGAAGTAACTAAAGTTATTAAGAAAAGAGTTATGGTAACTCCTCCTACAACTAGAGCTATTGATGTTCCTGCTATAACTAAAGTTATCAAGAAAAGAGTTATGACAACTCCTCCTTCAACTAGAACTATAGCTATTCCTGAAGTAACTCAAACAGTAAAAAGAACTGTTATTACTCCTGAAACAACTAGAGTTGTTGAAATTCCTGAAATAACTAAAATAGTTAAGAAAACAGTTATGGTAACTCCTCCATCAACTAGAACAATAGCTATTCCTGAGGTAACAAAAATTATTAAGAAAAGAGTAATGGTAACTCCTCCAACTACAAGAGTTATTGCCATTCCTGAAGTAACTACTACAATTGCAAGAGTTATTCCTGCGGTTACTACAACTAAAGTTATTGATATTCCTGAAGTAACTACTACATTACAGAAAACTGTAATGGCTACTCCTCCTACATCTAAAGAGATTAAAGGAAAAGCTGTTTATAGAACTTTAAAGAAAACTGTTTTAGTAAAAGATGCTTGGAAAGAAGAAATTCCTGTAGCTGCTAAATATAAATCAATTAGTCAAGAAGTATTAGTTTCTAAAGGTGGATTAACATCTTGGAAAGAAGTTGAATGTAAATTAGTTGAAAATACTCTGTTACCAATTAACTGGAACTTAGGTAGTTCAACATTAACTTCTGGTGCTAAACGTTTAATTGATACTAGGTTATTACCAATTTTAAAAACTGGTGTAGCTGCAGCTGTTGAATCTCATACAGATGCAAGAGGTAGTAATGTAAACAACCAATCTTTATCTGAAAAAAGAGCAAGATCAGTTGTAAACTATTTAATCTCTAAAGGAGTTAATGCTAGTCAATTAACTGCTAACGGTTATGGTGAAAGTAAATTAACTAACAGATGTGCTGATGGTGTTTCTTGTACAGAACGTGAGCACGCTGCTAACCGTAGAACAACTTTTAGAGTTATTAATCAGAAATAATTCTGAATATTACTTCTAAAAAATAAATAAAAAAAACCGAGCTTATGCTCGGTTTTTTGCTTTTAAAATAGTTTTTTATCGCTAAAAAATCGAATCTGTCAAACTAAATTTATTTCAGTTTCGCATCCTGATTTTCCGTAGTTTTATCAAAAACGATATTTTAATCCAATATTTGCTTGTAATTGATTCCCTACTCTATTATTACTAAGTTCTTCTGTTAAATAACCAAGCCTTACTGATACGTTATAATTATGACCTACTGATTTTGTAGCTCCTAAATTTATATAATAAGAATTTAAATCTGGATTAGGTATAACCTGTGTAAATCTTGACGATTCATCAGGAGAAATACCTGTTCCTACTCTTAAAAATAAATAATCTTCGGCACTTTTATAATAATAACGAATATTTGCTTGATAATTCTGTATAAAATCATCACCTATTTTGGGTCCAATAAATACACGAGCATTTAAATAAAATTTATTTTGATAAGAAGTAACTCCAATTACATAAGATGTAAAATCATCTGTATTATAACTTAAATAACGAAAACCAGCTTCAACCTCAAGCCACTTTAAAACAGTATAATATATTGATGATTTTATCCCTAAATTTTGAAAAAAATCTGATTTAGAAGAACCACTAACATTAACAAATCCATATGTTTTTTGATTAAATACAGGATACGATTCTAGCTCATATAAAAATGCATCATCAATAAAACGTTTGCTATGAGTTACACGTACTCCTACTGAATGCATCCCTATAAAATTCATGTATTCTAATTGAGTAGTATGCCACGTTTTTTGAGTTGAGTATTCTTTTTTAAAAGTAGTTATATCGTAATAAACACCTATCTGATTCTTATTGATTTTTTTAAGAAGTAAACGATATCTATATTTTTGTTTATCATTTAATAGACGCTTACTTATTTTATACATTACATTTCTAGTACTTCGAATGTCTTTAAATCGAAAATAAGATTCGGCAACAAATAAATCAAAATCAGAATTATTCTTATAAAACACATCAACTTCATTAATAAAATCGGTGAGTCTTTTAGTCGTTTCAATTTTATTTAGCTGATTAAATACAAATCTTTTATAATCTTCAGATTTATCTAAAGATAAAAGTTTTAATAAATCTTTTTTTGATGAATTTAAATCTTGTAACTGTTGAGATATTCTTATACGTAAAACACGAATATCAATATATTCAGGAGCTATATTAAGCGCCTTATTTACTATTGAAAATGCTTTATTATATTCTTTATTTTTGTATAAATTATTAGCTTTATAATATAAAGAATCTACATTTACCGAAATATCTTGTGCTTGAATTATCGTTAAATAAAATAAACAAAAAACAGTTATTATTTTTCTAAAAAACACAATCTCTTTATCAAATATCATCATTCGTATATTTTAACTTTCTTGGTTTTCTTCTTCATTAAAACCTTCTCTAGACATTGTTCCCCAACCTGTATCTATTTTAAATATCTTCTTAAAAAAACCTTTTAACTGCGCATATAACATTACAGGATGACTATAAAAAGACTCTACATAAGAGGCTATTAATAATTGTAAAATCATTTTTGGTTTTGAGTAATGCTTATAGTGTATCGAATACATTAATATAGCAACAGTAGAAAATAAACATCCTAATAAATAAACAGCTATAGCCAAAAGAATTACAACTGGCCAATAAATAAAATCATTAACTATATAATATATTATATATAGCATCCCTAAAAATTCTACTATAGGAACTCCTAATTCAAAGAAAACCCAATACGGAAAAAAGAACTTCCCCATATTACCATATTTTTTATTGAAAAATAACTTTCTATGTTTATACATTGTTTCCCATAAGCCACGCGCCCAACGATCTCACTGTGAAATGTAAATTTTAAAATCAGGAGGAGCCTCTGTCCAACATAAAACTTCAGGAATATAAACAACCCCTTATATGGTTCTTTTAAGTCTTCCATATGTTTTCGTAATCGTATACACAGCTCTAAATCTTCACCAATAGTATCTTTGTCAAGTCCACCAACTTCAAGTAATCGATGCCTAGAATACAAGCCAAAAGCTCCTGAAACTAGCATCAAACCATTAATGTGTCCCCAAGCCATACGACCTAATAAAAAAGCTCTAATATATTCGACTATTTGTATACGTGGTAACATTTTTTTAGGCATTTTTACCTCTTTAAGAATACCATTTTTAATTACAGAATCATTTGCTAAACCAATAATACCACCACTCGCTATTACTTCTCTTTCTGTAGCTTGAATATAAGGACGCACCATTTTTAATAAAGCATCTTGTTCTATAATACAATCAGCATCAGTACATAATACCAAGTCTGATTTTGCGAAAATTATCCCACAATTAATAGCATCAGAACGCCCTCCATTTAGTTTATCTACTACTGTTAAATTAACATATTTTGGAATTGAACTTTTATAAATTGTTTTAATTTCTTCACATGATATTCCTGTTGTATTTTTTTTAAAAGGAATTTCAATTAAATTAAAAACATTTATTAATTGACTCATAGAATCATCACTACTTCCGTCATTTACTATGATTAATTCATAGAACGGATATTGTAT
Source organism: Tenacibaculum pacificus (assembly GCF_027941775.1). Lineage (NCBI taxonomy): Bacteria > Pseudomonadati > Bacteroidota > Flavobacteriia > Flavobacteriales > Flavobacteriaceae > Tenacibaculum > Tenacibaculum pacificus. The sequence goes on from NZ_CP115917.1 coordinate 2,154,774, forward strand.
CGACAATAATGATGTTACATTTGTTATAATTGTTTTTCCTTCATTGTAAGCAGGTGCTATTAAACTTATAGAAGGTAAATCATGAGAACCTTTAATATAATGAACGTTTAAAAAAGTAGCCTTTTTTTTGATTTTTTAATAGCTTTTGATGCTAAAAAAATTAATAAGAAATAAATAAAAAAAATTAAAACACCGTAAATAAAAAAGAAGTATTCAATACTACTTCTAACAAAATAATCCATAAACTAAGCTTATTTTTAACTTTAATACACTGCAGAAGATAAACTAGTATACTCTTCTACTTTCATAGTAGTATTATTACTTTTATTTAAAAATTCAACTTCAATTGTTTTGATTTCATCAACAGATGTTTCTAAAACTCTTAAGGTTTCAACAGCTATATTTATTAACTTATAATTATTCGAAAAAAGTTGCTCTGTAACATAAGATTTATACTGTTCTAACCTAAAGTTTTTTATAATTCTGATTATTAATTCTATTACACTTTTATTTTCAGAAGCCAATGCCTTATTTAAATAAGCGAAATCTAACTCATCTTTGGTTTGTGCTAACTTTTCAATAATTCTGATTTGTTGCCACAATGAAATTTTTTTAGTTATATAAGGAAAAAAAGATAAGCTCCTCCACCCTAAAAAACTAACAATTGCTATTTGTGCTTCACGTCGTACTAAAGTGTTTTCATCATCTTTATAACGACTAATTATTTTAATGTTTTTTTCTAACTCAAATTCATAAGATAACCATATTGCTTTAGCTTTAACATACCAATTTTTGCTAAGCATTTTTTTAGCAAGTATATTATTTACTCGTAAATATTTAAAAATTTTTTGAAATTTCTTCTTCTTAGAAAACTTTACAACACGATTAAATTTAACAAATATAGCTGCTGATCTCCAAAGATATTCTGAATCTTTTTTTAGGTGTTTTTTTAAACTTTTAAGCTTCTTTTCAGTTTCTTTTATTTCAACATTTGAATAAACGGAAATAATTCCTTCTAAAAATTCTTTTTCAAATTTTATTTTATTTTTAGCATGAACTTTTTTTTCTTTTATAAAAAAGATAATAAAACCCCATAATAAAACAAGTAAAAAAGATAAAACAGCTACAATAATACATAGGATATTAAAGACACTCATAAATAACAATTAATCGATTTTTGGATATCTAAAGAAGTAAAAGGAAAAGAAATAAAATCATTGATTCCTATTTTTTTAGCAAGATGTACAATAACATCTTGATCTATTTCAGACATTACAACAATGGGTGATTCATTCGCCATTTTTTTTAAGTCTTCTAAATATTGAAAAGTAAAACTACCTTTCATTGCTGCATCAGTAATAATAAGATCGTATTTATTATCTTTAAGCGTTGTTACTGTTTCATCATATGAATTAGTAATTTTAAAAATAGTGTTTACTGATGATAACATCATTATTTACTATTAAAATACTCTTTTTCAATGTCTTATTAAATAAAGTGAAAACTATTTTTTAGTTTTATTAAATTCAAAAATAAAAGGGGAACTTTTATTTAAAAAGCACTAGAAATTTATACTTGATATAATTCAAACCAATTATATCAAGTATAAAACAGTAATTTTTAGACATGCAAATATTCCTATTTAACTTTAAATTAAATAGGAACATTCATTAATAAAACATTAATTTTATGTAAAAAGAAAGACTATTTAACTAAATTTATTTCTATTTTAAGTTCTTTTTGCAACCAATTTTTAAGTTCTTTTTCTTTGACCTTAATTATTGAATCAGAAATTTTAGAACTCCATTTAACTGATAATTCTGGAATAGTATCAATCTTAATAAAGTCTTTTGAAGATAATCTTTTAGAAAAACTAATAGCTTTAATATCATTAAACCTAATTTTAGCTTCTTTTGCTATTTTACTAAATGGTACAGTATTTTTATCTCTATTTAAAGCCTCTTGTTCTATACTATTATTTAATGTTGAAATAGTTTTTTGTAAGTCTTGTATTTCTCTTTGTAATCCTTTAATAATATTATCTTTTTCATCTAAATCAACAATTGCTCTATCATAAGCATCAACTACTCTATCTACACTACGTGCTTTATTTTCATTTACAACTAACTCGTAAACATCTAATTTAGGATATGTTTTTAATTCATTTCTTAAAAAAGTTTCTGTAGCATCTGTTACATCACCATTAAAAAACAAGCTGATTTTTTTACTTTTCTTATCTATATTTTCTCGCTGTAACCATAAATCTTTATTAGCAAATACTTCATCTTTTAAAAATTTATCATAATTAGCTTTAACAACACTCTCTTTATAAACACTAACAAAAGTAAATATTGCAGGAACCATTACTAAAAAAGCAACAAAAGAAGCAATTTGTGCTATTCTTTTTCTTTTTTCAGAATTCACATAACGAATCATTGTAAATCCTAATAATTTCAATACTACAAAAGTAGCTAATGCGATAAAAATAGTATTAATAGTAAACAGATACATTGCGCCAAAAAAGTAATCAAAATTACCAATAGCCAAACCATACCCAGCTGTACATAAAGGTGGCATTAATGCCGTAGCAATTGCAACTCCAAAAATTACCGATGCTATTGTTCCTTTTTTTGTACGTGCTATAATTAAAGCTAAACCACCAAAAAAAGCAATTAATACATCTCTAATATCAGGTTTTACTCTACCTAATAATTCTGATGTTTCTTCTTTTAAAGGAAACAAAAAGAAAAACAAAAATGCTGTTAATAAACTTAAAACAATCATGGTTGCTAAATTTACCATTGATTTTTTTAAGGTGTCAATATCATTAATAGCCAACGACATTCCTATTCCTAAAATAGGTCCCATTAATGGAGATATTAACATCGCTCCAATAACAACAGCTGTTGAATTTGCATTTAAACCAATAGATGCAACGAATATTGAACAAATTAAAATCCAAGCTGTAGCACCTTTAAAAGGAATATCTACTTTTATCGCTTCAATAGTTGCTTCTTGATCCGTATCATCACGAAAATCTAACAGCTCTACCAAAAACTTTTTAAAACTTTCCCATAAACCTTTTGCATCCTCATGAACAGCCTGTTTAGACTCCGCTACATTTTTATCTTTATTTATCTTTTCTTCCATATATATTTATTTTTTATAACGCAGGAAAGATACAAAATTTCGCTTTATTTTATAAAAACAAAAAAGCTCGAAGAAATATCTTCGAGCTTTTTATTTATAATTTTAAAATAAAAGTTACTTAATGTTTAGTTTCTTTTTTAAACCTTTTGAAACTCCATCTTTATGTAATAATACAGAAATTGTTTTTAATTTAAAATAAGGGACAGACATATAAATATATCCTTTATTTCCTACTTTTGAACCCCAAGAATTTTTTACTTTGAAATACTTATTTCCTTTCTGATCTTTCATTAATCCGACAATGTGCATTAAATGATCATCCGTAGTATTAAAGTTTTCAAATTCTGATTGACGAAAACTTGGTGTAATATTCTTTTCTTTAACTAATTCAGTTAAACCTTTTTTACCTTCTGAACTGCTAGCAGGAATAATTGCAATACCATTTTTTGATGAAAATGTTTTTTCAGAAACATCACAATCTAAAGCAATTGTATATCCTTTTTTAATAGCATTTTCTGTTACTGAAACTAATTCATCTAATGAAACATTATGAAATGCCCCGTTTGAAAAATTATCAGGAATATTCAATACAAATTCATCATACATTTTTGCACGCTGAAAAGAAGTTAATGAAACATAATTTTCAGGGTTAATTTTGATGTGTTCTGCAAAACTTTTTGGAGTATAACTAGCTCCATCAAAATTAAATGTTTTTTTATTTTCTCCTAAATAAACATCTAAAACACTTTCTGTTGCTTTTTTCCATCTAGGGCTTAACTCTTTAGCTGGATTTTTAATGTAAGCGTTTAACATCGATTTTAAAACTTCAACAACCTCTGCATGATTATGTCTATCTTGACCAGCATCTAAACCTGAAAAAACTTGCTCAGGAGCTAACCCGTAATTTGCTACCGAATTAATTACATCGTGTGCTAAACCTCCTTGACTAAATTGTGCTTTTCCTTGACGATATAAATAATTATTTGCTTTTTCTGAATACGTATTACGAACCGTATACATTTCTGATAAATCAATATTTTTACCTGTTAATCTTATAACTTCCGATTCTAAAAATGAAGTTGTTGAAAAACTCCAGCAAGTACCTGTACTTCCTTGACTTTTTACCTGAGTACTTTCTACGTCTTCTACTGTTTTGAATTTGTATTGTTGAGCTGTAATTGAACCGATACTTAAAAAGCAAAAAGCGGCTCCGATAAACAAGTTTTTCATGGAATAAATTTAAGTTAGACGAGCAATTTACTATTTTTTAACAGAATATTAAAAATTTAGACATATTAAAAATCTACAATCACTCCAATTCTTGGTAAAACATTACCCGATGTGCTTTCTATTTCTTCTAAAATATATCTTGATGAATCATTAGGATTTGAAACTCTTCCGTCAGCATCTTCTATTGGTAATAAAAAAGGTTGCTCACTAGCACTACTAGCGTAAACATTCTGAATATCAACATATAAATTAATAGCTACTTTCTTTAAAAACCATGTTTTATCAACTCTTAAATCTAATTGTGTGTATGTATCAAAACGTTTTTCATTTAATCTTGAAAAATCTAAAATAGCTCCATTTACAACATCATAATTAGTTTTTAATGATGACGCTTTTCTATCATAAGGCGTGTAAGGTCTTCCTCCAACTAATCTAAATTTAGTTCCTATTTCCCAATTTTTCTTTAATTTTTTTCCTGCCGTTATTGTTAAAAGATGTTTATTATCCCAAGTAGAAGGAATATAACTTCCTAAAGCATCTTTAAATTCACTTCTTACAAAAGTATATGAGGCTAATCCGTATAAACCATTAAATGATTTTTTTTGAGCCAAAACCTCAAAACCATAAGCGCGTCCTTTTGAATTAGAAACCACTTCTTCATTTCCTACAACACCAAAATCAGCTCCTAAATTTGCCAAACTAATTTGATTTCTTACTGAAAATGGATAATTATCATATGCTTTATAAAATCCTTCAAAAGTAATTTTAGAACTCGTATTTGGTTTGTATGATAATCCACTTACAAAATGGTCTGACTGTATATATTTTAATCCTTTTTTGTTGATAAATTCTCCTGAATTATCTTTAAACCCTAAAACAGTATAAGACGGTAATTGATAATAACGCCCTACCGATGAACTTAAACTCATTTTATCATTTAAGCTATAATTTAATGAAAGCCTTGGCGAAAATTGATTGAATGAATTTTTCATTTCTTTATTATAATCAACACCATCAATTCTAAATCCGAAAGAAACACCTAATTTATTATTTAAATATTCTTTTGATATCTGACCAAAAACACCATATTTAATAAAATTGATATCCGAATTAAAAGTATCTTCAAAAACTGCTTGAGAATTTGCGACTTTTCGATACGTATTATTTAAATAAGTAGCCGTTTCTATGTTTGTACCTATATTGACTTTATAATTATTTGAAGTGCTAAAATTATTTTCGTATCTAAATTTAGTTTCTATTTCTTTAGAACTATAATCTAACAATAAATTTGCTGGTACTTGTTTATTTAAAAAATATTTTTCAGCGGTATTTTTCAGCTCATTTCTACTTAAAACGACTAAATGTGTCGATTTTTCAGCAAAATATTTATAACTAGCACCAACCGTATAATTCCATTGACTATTTACAGGAACAGTATTTAAAACAATATTATTTCTTTTTAAAATATCTTCATCTGTTATGTCATCATTTACAGATTCATTCAATTTAAAATTATCGATTGCTCCTAAAGCAATTATTGATAATTCACTATTTTTTGATAATTGCGATTTTACATTTAACTGAAAATCGTTATAAGTTGGTAAAAAGGTAATTTTATCAGCTTGAATAAAAACTGCAAATATGATTGACGAACAGACAACATAAAAGTAGTATTATCACCTAAAGGACCATCTAAAGTAATTCCTGCATCAGAAGTTCCTAAAGTAGCTCTTGTATTTAAAGCAGTTGGATTTCCTCGTTTTTGTGTAAATTCTATAACCGAACTTAACGTGTTTCCTCTATTAGCAGGAAAAGCACTCGAATAAAAATCAACCTTACGAATTAAATCGGCATTCATAATTCCTACAGGTCCACCAGTTGCGCCTTGTGTTTGAAAATGATTAATTACAGGAACTTCAATACCATCTAAATAAAATTTATTTTCAGATGTTGCGCCTCCTCTAATTATAATATCATTTCTAAAACCAGGATTAGAAGCAACACCAGGAAAAGATTGAATTACTTTTAAAACATCTCTATTTCCTCCAGGGTTTTTTTCAATTTCGGCAACTCCTAAAGATTGCAAAGACAAAGGACTTTGTACCGATTTTTTAAACAAATTAGCCTTTACCTCAACTTCGTTTAAATTAGTATCACTTTCTTTTAACTCGATGGTTACAAACGGAATATTATCATTTGTAACTAAATATTCATCAGAAATTAAGGTTTCATAACCAATAAATGATACTTGTATTTTATTATATCCTAAAGGAATATTAGTTATTTTAAACCCACCATTTTCATCAGAAACAACTCCTTTTGTAGTTCCATAAACCAACACATTTACAAAAGGAAGAACATCTCTTGTTTTTGCATCAATTATTTTCCCTGAAATAACACCATTATTTTTATCTTGACTTACAACAATTAATGTTTGTAATACAATTATCAATAGAAATATTTTCTTCATAAATAAAACAATTTTCAGCTAGCTAAAATACATAATGTTCAACAGAAACAAATTAGCTTTTATCAGAAAATATGAAAATTTTATATTGATAAAAAAACAGCTCTTCTAGTTTAAAAACCTAAAAGAGCTATTATATAAAATTAATATAATTAGTGAACAAGAGATAATTCCTCTACAGGTCCAAAAAATTCATAATTTATATGATCATTATTAACATTTAAATCACCTAAAATATCTAAAACACTTGCCATAAAAGGCGTTGGTCCACAAAAATAGAAATCGCTATTATTAGAAATCCCTAAATCATTTAACATCTCTTTTGTTAAATATCCTTGATAATGATAATCCTCACCGAAAACATCATTATTTAGAGGTGTGCTATAAATTGATATCGATTTTGAATTAGTACCCAATAAGGCATCAATTTCACTTTTAAAAGCATGAGTATCGCTATTTAAAGCACATTGGATAATTATAACATCTTGATTTTTATTTTTAACGGCTTCTTTAAACATACTTAATACAGGCGTAATTCCTATACCCCCACTTATTAAAACTAATGGTTGGGTAGCTTCTTTTAAAACAAATTCTCCTGAAGGCATTCCTATTGTTAAAGTATCACCTACAGCAACATCAGAATGTAAATAATTTGATACAATTCCATCAGGATTTCCAACCTCTTTTTTAACACTAATTCTTAAATAATCTTTATCATTTGAATCTGACATACTATAATTTCGAGTATGCTTATGAGCTGTATTTGGTATTTCGATATTTAAAGAAATATATTGCCCTGCAATAAATTTTGGTACAGGTTCACCATCTTTTCTTTTTAAATAAAACGATGTAATTATATCATTTTCGGCTATTTTATCGACTACTACAAACTCTTTCATTCCTCTAAAACCACCTATACCATTTTCTTTATCAGTATAAACAACCTCTTCTTTGCTAACAAAAATAGCTGCTAAATCTCCATAAGCCTCTGCCCAAGCATCCATTATATCTGGTGTTGCTGCATCTCCTAAAACATCTTTAATTGCTGCTAATAAATTTTCACCAACAATAGGATAAGCTTCTTTTGATATTGATAAACTAACGTGTTTTTGCACAATAGTATCTACCATACCTCCTAACATTTCTAATTTATCGATGTGTTGTGCATATTTAAAAACAGCACTTGCTAATGCTTTTTGTTGATTTCCTTTTTTTGATTCGTCACGTTAAAAGTATCTTTTAACTCTGGATGATTTTCAAAAAGTAACTTATAAAAAACTTTCGTAATAGCTTCTCCGTGTTGTTCTAAAACTGGTGCTGTTGATTTTACGATTTCAATTGTTTTTTTACTTGCCATAATTAATTGTATTTAATTTGTCTTTTAGTCTTGAAAATGAATAAATAATTAACAAACCTGTTGTAATTGGATATAAAATATACCAATACCCTAAAGCTTGTATTTCTGAATTAGATAGCAACGGAATAAGAGTTATAGCTCCTGCAGGTGGATAACTAATGTCCATCAAGTTCATTACTAAAACACAAGTACTTATTGCTAGTATTATTTTAATGATTAAATCGAAATCAAACTCATTTAACAATACACCAATAAAAGCTGCTAAAATCGAACTTAAAAAAATTTTAATCGGTGCATGTTTAATAGTATTATTTGAAAAAACTAAAACTGCAGAAGCTCCAAAAGCTGCTATAATATAAGTAGTCTCAATTCCATTAAATAAAAATTTATGAAACAAATAAATACAGGTAAAACATGCTATTGATAGTAAGTAGTTTACTATGTTATTCATTTTCTTAACTTTGTTGAGTGGCAAAACTACTTTACTATATTTGTAATAACCTATGACTTAAATCATATGATAAAAGAAAAAACATTAAAAGAATATGGTTGTGAAATCGTTCATTTTTCAAAAGGAGAGTATCTTTTTGAAAAAGGAAATAGTCCTAAATACTACTATCAAATTATAAGTGGTGGTGTAAAAATGAATTATTATAATGAAAGTGGTAATGAATTTATTCAAGGTATTTTTGGTAAAAACAGAAGTTTTGGTGAACCACCTTTGTTAATTGATACAAATTATCCTGCAAACGCAATAGCTTTAAACTCATTAAAGGTTTATCGTTTAAAAAAAGAAATTTTTAAAGAGCTATTATTAAATAATAATGAAGTGCATTATGCTTTTACAAAAATGATTTCTAAAAGACTTTATTTTAAAGCAACTATAGCAAATGGTATTACATCTAATTCTGCGGAAGAAGCTATTTTAACTCTTTTAAATTACTTAAAAAATGATATTCACGAAAACAACCTACCTTTTAATTTAAAAATAGATTTTACAAGAAAAAACATCGCCGGTTTACTAGGCTTAAGTATTGAAGCTACAATTAGAACCATCAAAAAAATGGAAGCTAAAAAATTAGTAAAAATCATTAACAAAAAAATATATTATTAAATTTAAAACATAAAAAAAAGCCTCAGTTTTACTGAGGCTTTTTTTTATAATATACTTTTATTTAATAATTAAAAGTCCCAAATTCACTATTTATAGTAAGTTTTTTGGTTTCAGAAGCTTCTACTCTACCTACAATTTGTGCATTCACATTGTACGATTTTGAAATCGCTATAATATCATCTGCAACTTCAGGAGATACATAAATTTCCATTCTATGACCACAGTTAAATACTTGATACATTTCTTTCCAATCTGTTTTTGATTGCTCTTGTATCAATTTAAATAAAGGCGGAACTGGAAACATATTATCTTTTACAATATGTAACTCATCAACAAAATGTAAAATTTTAGTTTGCGCTCCACCAGAACAATGAATCATTCCGTGAACCGTATCAGAATTAAATTTTGATAAAATTTCTTTAATAATTGGTGCGTATGTTCTTGTTGGAGATAAAACTAATTTACCTGCATCAATTGGAGAATTTTCAACAGCATCTGTTAATTTCATTTTCCCAGAATACACTAAATCCTCAGGAACAGCTGCATCAAAACTTTCAGGATATTTGGTTGCTAAATAGTTGTCAAAAACATCATGACGAGCAGATGTTAATCCGTTAGAACCCATTCCACCATTATACTCAGTTTCATAAGTTGCTTGTCCGAAAGACTCCAAACCTACAATTACATCACCAGCTTTAATATTTGCATTATCAACAACATCAGTACGTTTCATACGAGCTGTTACAGTAGAATCTACAATAATAGTACGTACTAAATCACCAACATCAGCAGTTTCACCACCTGTTGAATGAATAGTTACACCAAAACCTTTTAAGTCTTCGATTAACTCTTCTGTTCCGTTAATAATTGCTGATAAAACTTCACCAGGAATTTTACTTTTGTTACGTCCTATTGTAGACGATAACATAATATTATCGGTTGCTCCAACACATAATAAATCATCAATATTCATTATTAATGCATCTTGGGCAATTCCTTTCCAAACAGAAATATCTCCTGTTTCTTTCCAATACATATATGCTAATGATGATTTTGTTCCTGCACCATCGGCGTGCATAATCAAACAATAATCTTCATCATTGGTTAAATAATCTGGAACTATTTTACAAAAAGCTTTTGGAAATAAACCTTTATCAATATTCTTTATAGCATTGTGAACATCTTCTTTTGAAGCTGACACTCCTCTTTGCGCGTAACGCTTAGATATTTCTTGACTCATGTGTTATGTTGTTGTTGACTGCAAATTTAATTAATCTTTTTACAAGAAGTATCAGAAATTTAATACTTTTTGATATTTCACTTATCTGATAAATAATAATTCTCTATACTTTGTTAAAGGCCATAAATTGTCATCAACCAATAATTCTAACTTATCGCAATGGTAGCGTATTTCATCAAAAAAGGGTTTTACTTTATTGCAATAATTATCTGCATTTTTCTGCCCAACAAACGTATTTGTTATTTTACGCTCTTCGGTCATTTGTTCAATTTTAGAATTGATTCCTGCAATATGTCCTGATATTTTTTTGATTAAATCAAGTTGTTCTTTGGCGTATTGCTCAAAACCGTTTCCAAAAATCTCTTTTAAACCTTTTACATTTTCGATTAATGTATTTTGATATTGAATTGCCGTAGGAATAACATGATTTCTTGCAACATCTGCCAATACTCTACTTTCAATTTGAATACGCATTGAATATTCTTCTAATTCAATTTCACGACGAGCAACCACTTCAATGGTATTCATCACATTCATTTCTTCAAAAAGTGAAATTGATTTTTCAGAAACTTTTGCTTTTAAAGCCTCGGGAGTTGTTTTATTATTACTTAAACCACGTTTTTCAGCTTCTTTTTCCCATTCAATTCCGTAACCATCGCCTTCAAACCTAATTTTTTTGATTCCTTAATATATTCTCTTAATACATTAAAAATAGCTTCATCTTTTTTAAGACTTTTAGCATCGACTAATTTATCTACTTCAATTTTAAATTCTTTTAATTGCTTCGCGATAATCGTATTTAAAACCGTCATCGGTCCTGCACAATTAGACCAAGAACCTACTGCACGTAATTCGAATTTATTTCCTGTAAAAGCAAAAGGAGAAGTTCGGTTTCTATCCGTATTATCCAATAATATTTCAGGAATTTTACCTACAATGTTTAATTTTAAATCTGTTTTTTCTTGAGGCGATAATTTTCCTTTTGTAACGTTTTCTAATTCATCTAATACTTCGGATAATTGCGACCCGATAAATACCGATATAATTGCTGGCGGAGCTTCATTTGCTCCCAATCTATGATCATTACTTGCACTTGCTATCGATGCTCTGATTAATGCTTCATAGTCATGTACTGCTTTTATAGTATTTACAAAAAAGGTTAAGAACTGTAAATTTTTCATCGGAGTTTTCCCTGGACTCAATAAATTAACACCTGTATTGGTTGCTAAAGACCAATTATTATGCTTTCCTGAACCATTGATTCCTTCAAAAGGTTTTTCAGTTGAAACAAAACTTTAAATTGATGACGTTGTGATACTTTTTCCATCACATCCATTAATAATGAATTATGATCTACAGCTAAATTAGCTTCTTCAAAAATTGGCGCTAACTCAAACTGATTTGGTGCAACTTCATTATGACGTGTTTTTACAGGAACTCCTAACAACATACATTCTTGCTCTAGGTCACGCATAAAACTCATCACTCTATCAGGAATTGAACCAAAATAATGATCATCTAATTGTTGTCCTTTTGCAGGAGAATGCCCTAAAAGTGTTCTTCCTGTCATCATTAAATCAGGTCGAGCAGCCGCCAAAGCTGTATCAATTAAAAAATATTCTTGTTCCCATCCTAAAGTTGCATTTACTTTAGAAACATTCTTATCAAAATATTTACAAACTGCTGTTGCTGCTGTATCAACAGCTTGCAAGGCTCTCAATAAAGGTGCTTTATTATCCAAAGCTTCGCCTGTATAAGCGACAAAAACCGTTGGAATACATAATGTTGTACCATACACAAATGCTGGCGATGTTGGATCCCAAGCAGTATAACCACGAGCTTCAAAAGTGTTTCTTATCCCGCCACGCGGAAAACTAGAAGCATCTGGTTCTTGCTGAACTAATTGTCCACCATCAAAGCGTTCCATAGCACCACCGCCTTCAATAGTTTCAAAAAAAGCATCGTGCTTTTCTGCTGTTGCACCTGTTAATGGCTGAAACCAATGTGTATAGTGAGTCGCATTTTTAGATAATGCCCAATCTTTCATACTTACCGCAATTTGATCGGCAATTTTTCTATCAATTTTATTTCCGAACTCAATTGCATCCATGACACTTTTATACGCATCTTTTGTCATATACTGACGCATTGCTTGCTCATTAAAAACGTTTTTCCCGAACAATTCTGAACGACGCCCTTTTACTTCAATAAAAACAGGTTTTCTATTTAAAGTTTCTTTTAAAGCGTTAAATCTTAAAGTTGACATAGTATAAGGTATGAATTTTGACATCAAAAATACATAATTTTATCAAAAACAAACAACACCCCCTAAAAAAATAGGGGTAAATTAAATTAAAGTTAATTTCAAATATTTTACCCCTATAAATTTTAGCATACAATATAAATTATTTATTTTTGCATCGAATTTGATTATAAATAATAGATTCTTAAAGCATCATGGCAAAAATTAAGTTAGAGTACATTTGGTTAGATGGTTACAAACCAACTCAAAACCTAAGAAGTAAAACAAAGGTTGAAGAACACTGAAAATTTTCAAGGAACACTTGAAGAGTTAAAAAACTGGTCTTTTGACGGGTCTTCTACAAAACAAGCTTCAGGAGGCGCTTCTGATTGTGTTTTAAAACCTGTTGCTATTTATCAAGATCCTGCTCGTATTAATGGGTACTTAGTAATGACTGAAGTTCTTAATGCTGATGGAACTCCGCATGAATCTAACGCTCGTGCTACTATTAATGATAATGATAACGATTTCTGGTTCGGTTTTGAACAAGAATATTTTATCATGGATAGCGCAACACAACTTCCTTTAGGATTCCCTGTTGGCGGATATCCTGGACCTCAAGGAATGTATTACTGTTCTGTAGGTGGCAGAAATACTCACGGTAGAGATTTCGTAGAACAACATGCTGATTTATGTATTGATGCAGGTTTAAACTTTGAAGGAATTAACCAAGAAGTTGCTTCAGGGCAATGGGAATTTCAATTATTTGCTAAAGGTGCAAAAATTGCTGGTGATGAAATCTGGATTGCTAGATATTTATTAGACAGATTAACAGAACAATATGGTTACTACATCGAGTATCACCCAAAACCTGTAAAAGGAGATTGGAATGGTTCTGGAATGCACGCTAACTTCTCTAACACCGTGTTAAGAACTTGTGGATCTAAAGAAACTTACATGAAAATATGTGAAGCTTTCAGACCAGTAACTAAAGAACATATTGATATTTACGGAGCTCACAACGACCAACGTTTAACAGGTTTACACGAAACGGCAGCTATTACAGATTTCAGTTATGGTATTTCTGATAGAGGTGCTTCAATCCGTATTCCTATTATAACTGTTGATAACGATTGGAAAGGGTATTTAGAAGACAGAAGACCTGCTTCAAACGGAGATCCTTATAAAATTGCTTCAAGAATTATACAAACGGTAAAACCAGTTTGTGACAACTTATAATATCTTTTAAAAGATACGAATATAAAAAAGCCTTTAAATTAATTTAAAGGCTTTTTTTTGTGCTATATTTTATCAGATAATAAAAATTATTTGAAGCTATTTCCCGCTTTCCGCACTCGCTTTTTTTATTTTTCAAAAGAAAAAAATAAAAAAGAGCTCAAACAATTGCTTCAATCGGGGCTAGAAATCTTGCTAAAACTAATAACCTCAATTCTATTTTTTAAACAAATACTTAACTCAATTTTAAATATACAAATGCTGTATAAGCGACTAATAATATAATTCCGTGTATCCAGTTTAAACGTAATTTCTTTGGGAAAAATGCAAATGGCAACACTATAAATGATATTGCTAACATCCAATAAATATCATTATTAACTAAACTTAAAGCATCAGTACCTAATTTTATAGGCGTAATAATTGAAGTAATACCTAAAACTGCCAAAATATTAAATACATTTGAACCAATTAAATTTCCTAAAGAAATAGCTTTTTCCTTTTTTAATACTGCAATAATTGATGCTGCTAATTCAGGTACACTTGTTCCTACTGAAACTACTGTAACACCAATAATAGCATCACTTACCCCCATACTTTTAGCTAAATTTGTAGCTCCATCAATCAGCCATTCAGAACCTAACCACAAACAGAAACCTCCAATTGTTAAAAAAGCGATAACTTTATATATGGGCATATTTTCATCATCTTCTGAAATCTCATCAACTTCAATTGGTGTTTTCTGAAAACGCAATAAGTAAACTAAAAACACTACTAATACTGTAAATAAAACAATACCTTCATACTGTTGAATTACATTATCAAAAGCAATAAAGAAATATAATAATCCAGATGCAAGCATCATTATAGGCCAATCTGTTTTATAAAAATTTTTCTCAACTTCAATTGTCGATAAAATTAATGTAATACCTAATACCAAACCAATATTTGCAATATTAGAACCAATTACATTTCCCACAGCCAAACCAGGCGAACCACTTAAAGCCGATTTAATACTAACAATCAATTCAGGTGCAGAGGTTGCAAAAGAAACAACCGTCATCCCAATTACTACTTTAGGAATGTTTAATTTTAATGATAATCCTACAGCTGCTTTTAAAAGCCAATTTCCTCCAAGAACTAATAATAACAATCCTAATGCTATGTATACAATATCCATCAATATATTTTTTACGCAAATATAGAACTTTGACTTGAAAATAAACAAACACAAAAAAGCTTTAAAAAAGAGCAAAACAACATTTATCAGCACTTATTTTAATTTAATTTTAAAAAAAAAGAACAAAAACCCTTTACATTATTACACTTTAAAACAATAAATAAATTATTTAATTACAAATTAAAACACATTAGTAGATAACAACATTTCATAGTTAAACCATTTAATCTTGTTTAAGTTATTATTTAAATTCAAATAAATCAAACTATAAATATCTTTTTGGAAATATACTTGGCTTTACTATATATTCATAAAAAATTCAAAAAACTAACGAACTTAAAATTCAAAAAAAATGATTGCTATTACGCTTAAACTAATAATTATCGCAATAAAAATTGCAACAATTATCACCTTTTTATATTAATCAATCTTTAAAACCAAACAAAAATTTATGCTAACATTTATCGGAGTATTACTAATTATTACAGGATTAATAACCATTGTATTAAAATCTATTATAAAAGACAATAAAATATTAACTTGGTTTACTTTAAAAAGAAGTATTCAGTTAACAACACTTGGTGCTTTTATGAGTATTATAACAGGAATGTTTTTTTATGCAGATGCAGGTACAGCTTATGCCGTACAATACGTATCAGGAGGTGATAAAATGATAACCACACAAGGTTTAAAATTAAAATGGTGGGGAAGAATTATTCCTTTATCATATGAAACATCAATAAAAGACATTATCGTTAAAGATGAAAGTGAATTACCAAAAAGTGATAGAGGAATTTATAATAGAAAAGCTCAAAAATGGGAGTTTAGCGATGCTATTAAAGCTGAAATAAGTACCTCTGTAATTGTTGGTGTAAACATTAATGATGAAGCTGTTTTCTTAAACATGGCAGATAGAAATAGAAGTGAATCTAAATTGATTTACGGAAGAGTTTTACCAAATATTGATGCTGCTATAAAAAACACTTGTAAATTAATGGATGCTCAAGATTATATTTCTGGACAAGCTTCTGATTTTGATAGATATTTTAGAGATCAATTAGAAAATGGAATGTATCAAGTAGAACAATATTACGAAGCTGAAAATAATAATGAAATTGTAGGAGATACAACTACTATTAGAAAAATAAAAATTGGAAAATCAAGCAAACAAAAAAAGTTTAGAATAAAAAGAGCTAAAGATGGTAGTATTAGTAGAGATAACTCTAACACTTTAAAACAATATGGTTTAAAAATTTACCAAGCTCAAGTAACAGGTATAGATTGGGAAGCTTCTTTTGATGAACGTTTAGACTTACAAAAAAATGAAGTTGCACAAACTCAATTAGAAAAACAACAAGCCGAACGTGAATATTATAGAGCTAAAAAAGAAGTTGCAAAAGGAGAATCTGAAAAAGCAAAAGAAAGAGCTAGATTAGAAAAAATTCAAATTCAACAAACTATAGAAGCAGAAACAGAAGCTAAAGTTGCTGGATTTAATCTAATAAAAGAAAAAAAGCAATTTGAAGTTGAACAATATAAAGCTAAAAGTAAAAAAGTTGCTGCTGATGCTCAATACTATGAAAATGCTAAATTAGTAAGCGCTGGTTTAACACCACAAGAAAAAGCAGAATGGGAATATAAAACAGCTGTAGGAGTAGCACAGCAAATAAAAGACCTAAAACTACCATCTACTTATATTGAAGGAAGTAAAAATGGAAATAATGGAAATTTATTACAATCATTAATTGGTGCTGATCTTGCTAAAAAAATGATGGAAAATAAAAAATAAAATTAGTATTATTACTATTAGATGAAGTAAAAGATACTTCATCTAATAGTAATAAGATATTTTTTAAAGTATTTTTGAGGTAGAATTAAACATTGAAATGAAAAAATATTTTTTTAAAGCCATAGCAAAAATAAATAAACTACTACTACCCTCTTTTACAAAAAGAAATTTAGATATTTCTAATGCATCTAAAATTCAATTAGCAATTATTGGGTGGCGTGCCTTTATTACTATAAATTCATTAGATTAAAAATTTTAAATTATGAAAGAACATATTAAAGTATACACAGGAACTTCAATTTTAGCAAATAGACTTGCTTTTTTACTTGATGAAGCAAAAATACCTAGTTTAATTAAAGATTCAAAAGAATCTGGAAGATTAGCTGGTTTTGGTTCTACAGGTGATTCTTCTGAATTATTCATATATAAATCTGATAACGAGAGATCTAAAGAAATAATAAATAACTTCAAAAAAGAGTTAGAATAATTTTTTTTAAAAAAAGTGAAAAAAAATACAATTTTATTTTTTTAAACCAGAAAACAGTTGTAGATTTGCACTCACAATACAACGGCCTTGTGGCGCAACTGAATAGCGCACTTGATTACGGCTCAAGAGGTTACAGGTTTGAATCCTGTCAAGGTCACAAAAACACTAAGATTATTCTTAGTGTTTTTTTTGCTCATAATTTTACTTCTAACTTTAAAGTGTTTTTTATTTAAATTCTTCCTTTTCTTTTAACATATCTAAATAAACATCTTCAACATGCTCTCTAGCCCAAGTTGTTCTTCTTAAAAAACCAAGACTTGACTTCATAGAAGGATTATTTTTAAAACAGCGAATATTAACACGCTCACCCAAATACTCCCAACCATAATACGCAACTAAACTCTCTAAAATTTGAGCTAATTTTACTCCGTGAAGTGGATTATTTAATTGTTCTTGAGTAGCCTGTCTTCTTTTTCGTTTAACAGGTTTTTCTTCCTTCGAGTTTTCCTCATTTTTTAACGCTACATCTTCTGAAAACTTTGACTCCTGCTGTTTATCAGTTGGCTGATTATTATTATTATTGATATCCATTATTAATTACCCTATTTTTAATCAAAATTAGGAATTAAAATTTACTTATTTTTAATTTCAGAAGCTCCTTTTAAAACAAATTATATTAAAAAAACGAAAATATATAAAATAGAAAAGACCTTAAGCTTCCGCTTAAGGCCTTTTCATCTAACCAAACTTAGTATAAAAACTAACTACTACTATTTTTAATACTTTAAAATCTATTAAAACTTCTCTTTTCCGAAGGTTCCTAAAAAGGGAATCTATAGGCATTTATCTTACTCAGAGAAGTAACCGAGGACATTTTAAAGCTTTTATATTTCTTATTTTTATTTTGTAAACTACTTACACTATATAAGACACGCTTATATTTAAAGCGTCACATTAAAACAAAAAAAAACTCAAAAAAAGTTTTTTTTTGAGTTTTTAATATAAATATTTCCTTAAAAATACACGATGAGCTGGTATTGATTTATTATATTTTTCAACTAGTACCTCTAGTATTTCAGGAGGCTTAACACCTATTTCATTTTCATTATTATATTTAGAAACATATAAGTTATAAGTTTCTTTATCTTTCTCAAAAATTAAAAAATGTTCTTCATTTAATACTGTGTAGCAAATTTCATTTCCCGAAAAAGAAGCCGATTTATCATTTATAAAATCAGAAAATTCGTAATACCTAAAAATACTTTCCATATTAAATTATTTCTGCGGATAAACCTAATTGTAACAACTTACTACATCTTGGTTCTAAATCTTTATACTCACCTGTTTTTACGGCGCATTTACCCTTATAATGAACTAACACAGAACATTGCTCTGCTTGCTCTGGTGTATGATTACAAACATCAATCAAACTATCGATTACAAAATCGAAAGAATTTACATCATCATTATGTAAAATAATTTCACGCTGTTTTGTTTCTTCTACCAAAACATCAAGCTCTTCTTGTATTTTCTCTATCGTACTCATTTACACTGTTTTTTGATACTGCAAAGCTACCCAATTATTTCTTTTAATTGTTTTCTTTAATGTTAAACCGTATTTTGAAACTTCCGCATCTATCAGAGGAATATCTTCACTATAGAAACCGCTTAATAATAAAATACCTTTTTTATTCAAGCAACTTGTATATATTTCCATATCGCTCAATAAAATATTACGATTGATATTTGCAATAATAACATCATACTTTTTATCGGTTAATAAAGATGAATCTCCTTCAAAAACCGAAATATGCTTACCCCCATTTCTTTCTACGTTTTCTACTGAATTTTCATAACACCAAGCATCAATATCAATAGCATCAATAGGTTGTGCGCCTTTCATTTCAGCAAAAATTGCTAAAATTCCTGTTCCACAGCCCATGTCTAATGTTTTTTTATTGGTGATATCTAAATCAATTAAATGCTGTACCATCACGTGAGTTGTTTCATGATGACCTGTACCAAAACTCATTTTTGGCTCAATAACAATATCGTACTTTAAATTAGGGTTCTCGTGAAATGGCGCTCTTATACTTACTAAATCATCTACTTGAATTTGATTAAAATTCTTTTCCCATTCAGCATTCCAATTTGTTTGTTCAATTTCTTTATGATTAAAAGATATTGAAAACTCTTCAGATTTTAATATAAAAACATCTTCTAAGATATTTTCTTTCCAATCATTTTTTTGAATATATGCTGTTACGCCATTTTCAACTTCTACAAAACTTTCAAAACCAATACCACCTAATTCAGCAATTAAAATTTCAGTTGCTGGATCTTTAGGAGTTACTTCAAAATTATATTCTATATAAATATTATCCATTATTTTTGATTATATTGATTTAATAATCGTTACAAAGTCTTCTGCTTTTAAAGCTGCTCCACCAATTAATCCTCCGTCTACATCTGCTTTCGAAAAAATCTCTTCTGCATTTTCAGGCTTTACACTTCCACCGTATAAAATTGAAATATCGTTTGCTATTGTATCACCATATTCTTTTGCTATAGTTGCTCTAACAAAAGCATGCATTTCTTGAGCTTGTTCTGGTGATGCTGTTTCACCAGTTCCAATTGCCCAAACAGGTTCGTATGCTAAAATAATATTAGCAAAATCTTCTTTCTTCAGATGAAATAATCCATTTTTCAATTGACTTTCTACAACTTTAAAATGATTATCAGATTTTCTATCTTCTAATACTTCACCAAAACAAAAAATAATTTCTAAATTATTTTCAAGCGCAGTATCTACTTTTTGAGCAAGAATAACATCTGTTTCACCAAAATATTCTCTACGTTCAGAATGTCCTATTATTACCAAATTCAAACCTAAAGAAGCTAACATATCCGCAGATACTTCTCCTGTAAAAGCACCGCTTTTAAATTGATGTATATTTTGAGCTGCTACTTCAATTTTAGATTTTTTAGTTCTTTTAACTGCAGTATTTAAATTTACAAAACTAGGTGCTATAATTACTCTAGTATCTTTACCTACTTTTTTCCCTGTCCCTTTCTTTATTTGCTTGATTAACCGTTTCGTTTCATCAAGGTTTTTATTCATCTTCCAATTACCTGCGACTATCTTTTTTCTCAAAATGACTTTATAATTTATGTTTTTACTACTGTTTTAATGCTGCTGCTAATCTTGGGTCAAATGGTTCTGTTACATTTGCCAAAGAAATAATACCACGTTCATTAACCACCATATATCCTGGTACATCTTTTATACCTAAACTTGTTGCATAGCCTCCTTTAAGTGCTGCAGGTAAATAATAATGATCTCCTTCTATATTAAAGAACCTAACATTTCCTTTTTTCCATTGTTTAATTGATTTATCAATCGATAAAAAAACGAAAACAACGTCAGGGTTTTCAGCCTTTAATTCTTTTATTTTAGGAATTCCAGATACACATTCGGCACACCAAGAAGCACAAATTTCAAACATTATTTTCTTTCCTTTATGTTTTGCAAGGATATCTTTAAACGTTATAGTTTCTTCTGTTTCAGTTAAAAATTTTTCATTTAAAACTTCTTCTGGAAATGCAGCAGGCTTATCTGCGTTACAAGATGCAAATAAAACAAAAACGAATAGGTAAATAATTTTTTTCAATGATTTTTTTAAAAAATTTCTTAAAATATATTTCAGCTAAAAATACATTATTTTTTAGCTTGTTTAGTTATTAAATTATCAGTTATTTTTGTTTCATTAAAAACAACTATTTTTCCTTGTTCATTAATTACTAAATAACGAGGAATCCAGCTTAAACCTAAAAATTTCCCAAAGCGTCCTTCCCAGCCCGATTGCATAAAATAATGTTGTCCTTTTATATTTAATCTTTGAACTCCTTCTTGCCAAGAATCTAAATCTCTATCTAAAGACAAATATAAAAATACAACTTCAGGATTTTTCTCTTGTAATTTTTTAACATCTGGTAAACTTTTTAAACAATCTGTACACCAAGATGCCCAAACATCAATTACTATTTTTTTGCCTTTATTTTTTGCTAAAATATCTCTAAACTTTACCTCTTCTTTTTTATCTATTGAAGTAAAAACATCTTCTAAGGCTTCTTTTGAAAATTCAGTAGGATTTTCAACTGAACAACTGAATAATAACATTGTTACAAAAACGAATACTATCTTTTTTATCATCTTCTTTACTTTTAATTAATATTTATTGTTTACTTTTTTTGATACACTTGATGCTTTAAAAAGTGAAATTTCTCCTTTTTTATCAACAATCATAAATCTTGGAATTGTTTTTAACTTTAAAAATTTCGCCAATTTTCCTTTTCCTTTTTTAGGAATATAATAATGTTGTCCTTTTACTTTGATGTTTTCAAGTCCTCTTTTCCAATCAAAATAAGAATGATCTACGGATAAAAAAACATATTTAAACGATGGATTTTCTTTCTGAAACTTAATTACATCTTTAAAACTACGCTGACTAAAAGGACAATACGTTGCAAAAACTTGTATAAGCTGTTGTTTCCCTTTATTGTTTTCAAAAATTTCTTTTAAGGTGATAGAATCTCTTGTTATGGTTACTAATTTTTCATCTAAAGCTTCGTTCGTAAACGATTTTGGTTGAAAAACAGCACAACTTTGTAATATTAAAAATACTATAAAACATAAAAAATATTTCATCTTAATTTAATTTAATTCGTGGATCTAACCAACTATAAACAACATCAACCAATATATTAATGCTGATAAATAAGGTTGCTACTACTAACACACTCCCCATTATTACAGGTAAATCGAGTGTATTTAATGAATTTACAATTTCTTTTCCTAATCCGTTCCAGTTAAAAATATACTCTACAAAAACCGCACCTGCTAACATAGAAGCAAACCATCCTGAAATTGCTGTTACCACAGGATTTAAAGAATTTTTTAACGCATGTTTTTTAATTACTTGATACATTGTTAATCCTTTTGCTTTTGCCGTTCTTATATAATCTTGATTTAAGGTTTCTAATAACGAATTACGCATTAACTGAATAACTACTGCTAACGGACGAACTCCTAATACTATTGCAGGTAATATTAAATTTTTCCACTGAATATGCATTCCTTCGCCAAAATCATCTACTTCATATAAACTACCTGTCATTTCTAAACTAGTATATTCATGAAGTATAAATCCGAAAAACCAAGCCGCCAAAATTGCCGAAAAGAAAGAAGGAACACTCATTCCTAAAGTACTAAGTACAGCTATAATTCTATCGAAAAAAGTATCTTTATATAATGCTGATAAAATTCCTAAAAAAATCCCTAGAAATAAAGCGATTACAATAGCAAAAACAGCTAAAACAGCGGTATTTGGTAATGTTTCTGATATTACTTCGGATACATTTTTACCGTTCTTCTGAAATGATTGTCGTAAATACGGGTATTTAATTACCAAATTAACAGCTCCAATTGATACTAATTTTTGCGATGTATATTTTTCATCGGATAAAAAAGTGTAATCATCAACATTATTACTGTGCAACGACAACGGAGAAACATCATTTAAATAATATAAATATTGTGTAAATATCGGTTTATCAAAACCATATTTTTTTCTGATATTTTGAAGCTGTTCCGTATCCTCTCGTTGATCTAACATCATCCTTGCAGGATCGCCAGGCAACACATTAAATAAAAAGAAGATAACCGTTACTACGCCAAACAAAGTTAAAAATCCGTAGAAAATTTTATTAATTACATATTGAAACATATCTAACAAAGATAATAGAAAGTGTTAAAAAAGCGTACTTTTGCTTAACTTTTACAATAACACATGACTACACAAGAATTAGTTAAGCAAATTAACAAAAAGAAATCGTTTTTATGCATCGGTTTAGATGTCGATTTAACTAAAATCCCTACACATTTATTAAAAGAGGAAGATCCTATTTTTGCCTTTAACAAAGCTATTATTGATGCTACACATCATTTATGCGTTGCCTACAAACCGAATACAGCTTTTTACGAAGCTTACGGAATAAAAGGTTGGAAATCTTTAGAAAAAACAATCAAATACATCAACGAAAAACATCCTGAAATTTTTACTATTGCAGATGCTAAACGTGGTGATATTGGTAATACCTCAACAATGTACGCCAAAGCTTTTTTTGAAGATTTAGCCTTTGATTCGGTTACAGTTGCGCCTTATATGGGAAAAGATTCTGTAGAACCTTTTTTAGCTTTTGAAGATAAACATACTATTATGTTGGCGTTAACATCTAACCAAGGTGCATTTGATTTTCAAACAAAAATGATAGATGGTAAAGAAGTTTACAAACAAGTTTTAGAAACGTCTACTACTTGGAAAAATTCAGAAAACTTAATGTACGTAGTAGGTGCTACCAAAGCGGAGTACTTTACAGAAATACGAAAAATTGTTCCTGATAGCTTTTTATTAGTGCCAGGTGTTGGCGCTCAGGGTGGTAATTTACAAGATGTTTGTAAATACGGAATGAACAAAAATGTTGGTTTACTGATTAATTCATCTCGTGGAATTATTTACGCTTCTAATAAATATGATTTTGCACAAGCTGCTGCCGAAAAAGCAAAAGATTTACAATTACAAATGCAAGATATTTTAAACTAAAAATATGCAATTCAAAGACCAATTAAATACTGTTTTTGAATTAAATAAAACTCCAAAAAGAATTATTTCTTTAGTCCCTAGTCAAACAGAACTATTAGTTGACTTAGGACTAGAGGAATTTCTTGTTGGTGTAACTAAATTTTGTGTGCATCCAAATTATTTAAGAAAAAACAAAACAGTTGTTGGTGGTACAAAAACCATTCATATTGATAAAATAAAAGCCTTAAATCCTGATATTATTCTTTGCAACAAAGAAGAAAACACCAAAGAAATTGTTGAAGCTTGTAAAAAAATTGCGCCAACTCATGTTTCTGAAATTTTTACTTTTGATGATTCTAAAAACCTTATAAATGAGTACGGAGAAATTTTCTCATGTAAAACAGTTGCAAATATTATAACAAAATCATTAGATGAAAAACTAAATAATTTTCAGCAATTTATTAAAAATTCAAGCCAGAAAAAAGTTGCTTATTTTATTTGGAAAGATCCTTGGATGGTTGCAGCAAACAATACTTTTATTAACCATCTTTTAGAATTAAATAATTTTAAAAATATTTATAGTAACAAAGAACGATATCCTGAAATTGATTTAAAAAATATAATTAAAGATGGAAATCCTGATGTAATTTTACTTTCATCTGAACCTTATCCCTTTAAAGAAAAACACATTATCGAAATAAAAAAACACTGTAATAATGCCAACATAATATTGGTTGATGGCGAACTATTTTCAATGGCATGGTAGCAGACTATTAAAATCTTTTGATTACTTTAAAAAACTACATACTAGGATTTGATAAATCTTCATCTAAATATCGTACTCTATTCAGTTTCTCTAATACTCTCATTGCTTTAAAAGCAGATCTATCGCTTTTACATTCGTCTTCATATTTATAATCATTGGCACGTTCTACTAATTTAGTATATCTTTTTTCTAGATATTCTCTATACTCTTGTAATTGATTAACTCTTGTCATGGTTACGTTGATTAGGTTAGTCATAAAAATACGTAAATATTTAATTATCAGCAAGATATATTTTTAATAAACCATAAAATAATTTAAAAAACACTAATTGATATCAAAAAAATATAATTGTACAAAAAAACACCTCATCGATTTTAAAAACCAATGAGATGTTATTATATTTTAATTCAATAATTTTTTTAGTACTTATCTTGCAAAGCAAATACCTTACGTAATAAATCGGTATTACGTAAACCTGATTTTTCACGAATTCCTTTTTCTTCCACAGCAATCATTGTAAAAACTCCTTTTAAAGCTTCACTAGTAACGTAGTCTGTTAAATCTGGATTCACTCTTTTTACAAAAGGAATACTATTATACTTACTTATTAAATTAGACCAAACTTTATCTGCTCCAACCTTTGAAAACGATTTTTTTATTACAGGATTAAACTGACTATATAACGCCGTATTTGTTTTTCCTTTTAAATAAGAAGTTGCAGCATTTTGCTCTCCTAATAAAATAGTTTTTGCATCATTAAAAGACATTCCTTTTACAGCATTTACAAAAATTGGAGTTGCAGTTTTAACAGCATCTTCAGCAGTTCTATTGATAGCTTTTAAACCTTCATCAGCTAATTTATTTAAACCTATTTTACGTAATCCTTTATCTACTGCTTTTAATTCTTCTGGTAATGCGATTTTAACCAATTCATTTCTATAAAAACCATCTTTAGCTGTTAATTTAGCTACTTGATTTTTAATTCCATTATCTAATGCTTGGCGTAAACCGTTTCCTATTTGTTGTTGCGATAAAACACCTGTTGTAGTTCCTTGTGGTAATTGATTTACTACTTTTTGTAATTCTGCACATCCTGTTAATAAAACTACACATGCTACTGCTGCTATAATTTTTTTCATCTTTGCTTGGTTTATATCTTTTAGATACATTTTGTTAGTAATTGTCACACTATTTAAAGCTATCTGTCTTTTTATCATATCCAAACGGACAATGTTTACAGCCACTTTTACAGCAATAACCTCTTCTTAAATGATAAGTTTCTTTAAAAACTCGATACCCTTGTTCATTTTCATAATACTCCTCAGGGGTTGCTTTTAAAATTGTATTTCTCATTGTACAAATATCATAAAAAAGATGCGTTAATTAGAATGTTTTATTTTCTTATTAACGCATCTTTTTATGAATATATTTATTTTACTGTTTTTTTCCGCTTTCAGGCGGATATTTAGCTATTATTTCTTTTACAAATTCTTTAATTCTAGCTTCCTTTCTTTCAACACTACTGATACTTAATCCTCCAGTTCCAACACCTTGCCAAACTAATTCTTTCTTTTCGGCATCTAATAAATCGATAAATAATGTTCCCTCAGTATATTGAGATACATTTACTCTATTCATGTTCATACCATAATAATATGGATAATAAAATCCGCCATACATATTATCATTTACATTAATTCGTTCTCTCGATTTTGTAAACAAGCTTACCAAAACATCTGGCGAAGTTGATTTTGTCATACCTTTTGCTATTAATTCTTGTTCAATAGCACGCAATATGCGTTTTTTATCTAAATCAGAAATAGCAGCTTTGTCAATTCCTTTTTTATAGAAAGCAAATGTTTTGTATTTATTAAAATCTACTTTAGTATCGTAATCTGTTACAACTCTGACAGAACTACACGAAGTAATTATTAAAGCGATAATTGGCAAAAAAAGTAATTTAGCTATTTTCATTTTCTTTGGATTTATAAGTTTTCGAATAACGCATCATCAACCAAATTAGGAACTGTAACTTGTAATTTTTTTTCTGATTTCATTGCTCTTTTAATAGCAAATACAGCTTCCTTATTTCTTGCCCAACTTCTTCTTGCTATTCCGTTATTTACATCCCAAAAAAGCATTGATTTTAAGCGTCTTGATGCATCTTTAGAACCATCAAGAAGCACGCCAAATCCTCCATTAATAACCTCTCCCCAGCCAACGCCACCTCCGTTATGAATAGAAACCCAAGTTGCTCCTCTAAAGCTATCGCCAATTACATTTTGAATTGCCATATCAGCCGTGTAACGAGAGCCATCGTAAATATTAGAAGTTTCACGATACGGAGAATCTGTACCAGAAACATCATGATGATCACGTCCTAACACAACATTTCCTATTTTACCTTTTTTAATAGCTTTATTAAACGCTTCGGCAATTTTTGTACGTCCTTCGGCATCGGCATATAAAATACGTGCTTGCGAACCGACTACTAATTTATTTTCTTGCGCTCCTTTAATCCACTGAATATTATCAGCCATTTGCTGTTGAATTTCCTTTGGAGAATTCTTTTTTATTTCTTCTAAAACTTCACAAGCAATTTTATCTGTTTTGGCTAAATCTTTTGGATTACCCGAAGCACAAACCCATCGAAAAGGACCAAAACCATAATCAAAACACATTGGTCCCATAATATCCTGTACATAACTTGGATATTTAAATTCTCTTCCAATAGTTGGTTTATCTGACATTACATCAGCCCCTGCTCTACTTGCTTCTAATAAAAAAGCATTTCCGTAATCAAAGAAATACGTTCCTTTTTCTGTGTGTTTATTAATTGCTTTTGCATGACGACGCAATGTTTCTTGTACTTTTTCTTTGAATAATTCAGGCTCGTTTGCCATCATTTCATTGGCATCATCAAAAGAAATATCAACAGGATAATAACCTCCCGCCCAAGGATTATGTAACGATGTTTGGTCAGAACCTAAATCGACATGAATATTTGCTGTATCAAATTTTTCCCAAACGTCTACAATATTTCCTAAATAAGCAATTGAAACTGTTTCTTCGTTTTCTTTTGCTGATTTTACTCGTGTCACTAATTCATCTAAATTGGTGATTTTTTCATCAATCCAACCTTGCGATAAACGTATTTCTGTAATCTTCGGATTTACCTCAGCACAAACCGTAATACAACCTGCAATACTTCCTGCTTTTGGTTGCGCTCCGCTCATTCCGCCTAAACCTGCTGTTAAAAATAAATTTCCTTTAGGTGATTTTTTAATTTTACGAAAAGCATTTAACACCGTAATTGTAGTTCCGTGTACAATTCCTTGCGGACCAATATACATATAACTACCAGCCGTCATTTGCCCATATTGTGTAACTCCTAATGCATTAAATTTTTCTAAATCATCGGGTTTTGAATAATTCGGAATCATCATTCCGTTAGTAACTACGACTCTTGGCGCATCTTTATGTGAAGGAAATAATCCCATCGGATGCCCAGAATACATCGTTAATGTTTGCGTATCCGTCATTTTAGACAAATACTGCATGGTTAATAAATACTGTGCCCAGTTAGAAAAAACACCGCCATTTCCACCATACGTAATTAATTCATGCGGATGTTGTGCCACGGCATAATCTAAATTATTTTGAATCATTAACATGATTGCTTTTGCCTGTGTACATTTCCCTGGATATTCATTAATATCTCTGGCATACATTTTATAAGTAGGACGAAAACGATACATATATATTCGACCATATTTTTCTAATTCTTCAGAAAATTCAGGTAATAAAATGGCATGATGTTTTTTATCAAAATATCGTAAGGCATTTCTTAATGCTAATTTTTTTTCTTCGGATGTTAAAATATCTTTACGTTTCGGAGCCCTATTTATTGACGAATCATAAACTGGAATTTCAGGTAATTCATTAGGAATACCTTGTTTGATTTGTTTTTTAAATGACATCATAATTTCTTTTTTTAACGAACTGTAAATTCTCTATTTTTAACCATGTTTATCAATGCATTAATATCATCTTTAAGCACACGATCTTCTTCTAACTTAGCTACTTTATTTCTGATAATTTTAAAATTTTCTTCTAGTATTGATGAAAATGTATTTGGTCTTCTAAAATCCATTGCTTGTGCTGCGTACATCAATTCAATGGCTAATATTTTATCAATATTTCCTAATATCTGATTGAATTTTCTTCCTGAAATACTTCCCATTGATACATGATCTTCTTGTCCTAATGAGGTTGGCACACTATCTGCCGAAGGCGGAAAACACAACGATTTATTTTCAGTAACCAAAGCCGCAGTAGTATATTGTGGAATCATAAAACCAGAATTTAAACCTCCTGCCGATGTTAATAATCTTGGTAAACCATGTTTTCCTTCTAACAATAAATAACAACGTCTATCGGCAATATTTCCTAATTCCGAAGCAGCTATTGACGTATAATCTAACGCCATTGCTAAAGGTTGTCCGTGAAAATTACCTCCAGAAATTGCTTCTGTTTCACTTAACACAATAGGGTTATCGGTTACCGAATTCATTTCTATTTCTGCCAATTCTTTTAAATGTGCATACGCATTTCTCGATGCTCCGTGTACCTGTGGCATACAACGTATTGAGTACGGGTCTTGCACTCTTGGAAAACTATTATCAGCTGCATTTTTAGAATTTTTCAACAACATTCTCATGCGTTTTGCTACTTTTAAGTTCCCTTTAAACGGACGAATTAAATGTAATTCTTCTTTAAATGGCGATACATTTCCTGAGTATCCTTCTAAAGTCATTGCTCCTGTAATATCGGCTAAATCTAGCACATATTTCATTTTATCTAATCCTAAAATGGCGTGTGCTAAAATAAATTGTGTTCCGTTAATTAAACCTAAACCTTCTTTTGCCATTAAAGTTAAAGGCTTTAAATTATGTTTTTTTAACACTTTTTTTGCTGAAACAATTTCTTCGGATTTCCAAAATTCTCCTTCGCCTAATAACGGTAAGAAAAGATGTGATAACGGTGCTAAATCTCCAGAAGCACCTACCGAACCTTGCTCAGGAACAACAGGTAATAAATCGTTTTCAATAAAATAGATAATACGTTCAATTAATTCTAAACGAACTCCTGAAAAACCTTGACAAAGTGCATGAACTTTACAAATCATCATCATTTTTGATAATTTTTTATCAATAGGATTTCCAACACCAACGGCATGCGTAATCAATAAATTCTCTTGTAATTTACTAGTTTCTTTTGGCGAAATTTGCACATCACACAAAGGACCAAAACCTGTATTGATTCCGTAAACAGCAGCATCAGAATTTGCCATTACTTCAACCATCCTTCTACATTCATTTATTTTGATTACCGCATCATTTGTAACTACAGCTTTTAAAGTTCCTTTTGAAATTTCAATTACTTTATTTACCGTTAATGTATCTATTCCGTACTTAAACATCGACTTCTATTTTATTTTAAACAAAGTTATTTCTATTTTTGATACCTAATAAGACTTAAAAAGTCATCAATTGATACTTATGAGTAATCAAATAGAATTGCGTCATATTCGTTATTTTTTAGCTGTTGCAGAAGATTTACACTTTCGAAAAGCAGCAGAACGCTTGTTTATTTCCCAACCAGGATTAAGCCGACAAATAAAACAAATGGAAACCGATTTAGAGGTGCAATTATTTGTTCGTAATAATCGAAAAGTAGCATTAACGGAAGCTGGAAATTATTTAAAAACAGAACTTACTCAAAAATTAAAAAATTTAACACACATTTTTGAACATGCTAAATTGCTACAAGAAGGTAAAAACGGGCATTTGAATTTTGGCTATGTCGGTTCTGCAATGCAAGAAATTATTCCTAATTTATTAATTGAATTTAAAAAAGAACATCCTAATGTGCAATTCGGATTAAAGGAAATGGATAATCAAAAACAAATTGATAGCCTACTTTCTAAAGATATTGATATTGGTTTTGTCAGATTAGATCGAGTACCCAGAGGACTTGCCATACAACCTATTTTAAAAGAACCATTTTGCTTAGTTTTACCGAAAAATCATCCTGTAAACAATGATAATTTTAAAGGATTATCAGCATTAAAAAATGAATCATTTATTCTTTTTGATCCTTCTTACAGCCCTTCTTATCAGTGAAAAAGTAATGCAAATTTTTGATGATGCTAAATTCGCTCCTATAATATCGCACAATACAATTCAATGCAGCTTCAATTTATAAACTAGTAGAAAATAATTTTGGTTTATCAATTGTTCCAAAATCACTTCAATACGGTTATGATATGGGCGTACAATTTATTGAACTAACTAATATTCCACAACGCACTACTTTATCTGTTGTTTGGGATAAAAATAATAGCAATCCTATTTTAAAATCGTTGCTATCTAAAACAATATCTTAACAGCTAACTTACAAAAACAACATATTTACTAAAATATAAATGAGTATTTTTACCCGTAAATCCCCTATAGATTTCTATGATTTTTATTTCAAAATTTCTCATTCCTAAAGGATTTGTTGGTTTAACCTTATATCCTTTTATCTTCCTAAAAAGAAAGGAGTTAAAAGAAAATTATGTTTTAATAAATCATTGAAAAAATTCATTTAAAACAACAATTAGAATTATTAGTTATTTTCTTTTATGTTTTTTATGGAGTTGAATGGCTTATAAAATGTTTTAAATATAAAAATGGATATTTAGCTTATAAAAACATAAGTTTTGAAAGAGAATCTTATAGTAACGAAGAAAACTTAACATATATTAAATCACGCAAATTTTGGAGTTTCATTAATTATTTATAATTGATAAAGGATTACCATATCTTTTAAGAAATTCGTAAATTGCTTAACCAATTTTATTTAAAATTTACGAATGGAACAAATAACACCATATAAACCAGTACACAAAGTACGAATTGTAACCGCGGCTTCATTATTTGATGGACACGATGCTGCCATAAATATTATGCGTCGAATTATTCAATCTACTGGGGTTGAAGTAATTCATTTGGGGTATGACAGAAGTGTTGAAGAAGTTGTAAACTGTGCAATTCAAGAAGATGCCAATGCTATTGCAATGACTTCTTATCAAGGTGGGCATACCGAATATTTTAAATATATGTTCGATTTATTGAAAGAAAAAGGTGCTGATCATATCAAAATATTTGGTGGTGGTGGCGGTGTAATTCTTCCTGAAGAGATTAAAGAATTAATGGATTATGGAATTACACGTATTTATGCTCCTGATGATGGGCGTGAATTAGGTTTGCAAGGAATGATTAACGATTTAGTGAAAACTGCTGATTTTGCCATTGGCGATGTTTTAAACGGAGAAATAAATAATTTATCAAAAAAAGAAATCGGAAGTATTGCTAGAATTATTTCTTCTGCAGAAAATTTTCCTGAAGTAGCAAAAGAAACGTTACGCACAATTCAATGAAAAAAATAAAAATTCGAAAACACCTGTTTTAGGAATTACAGGAACTGGTGGTTCTGGAAAATCATCTTTAGTTGATGAATTAGTTCGTCGTTTTTTAATTGATTTCCCTGAAAAAACAATCGGAATTATTTCTGTTGATCCTTCAAAAAGAAAAACTGGAGGTGCTTTATTAGGTGACCGTATTCGTATGAATGCCATCAATAACGACCGTGTTTATATGCGTTCGTTAGCTACTCGTCAATCTAATTTGGCATTATCAAAATATGTAAATGAAGCTATTGAAGTTTTAAAAGCTGCGGAATTTGATTTAATCATTTTAGAAACCTCTGGAATTGGGCAATCTGATACCGAAATTATAGAACATTCTGATACTTCATTATATGTAATGACTCCAGAATTTGGTGCTGCAACGCAATTAGAAAAAATCGATATGCTTGATTTTGCTGATTTAGTAGCTATCAATAAATTTGACAAACGTGGCGCTTTAGATGCCATTCGTGATGTCAAAAAACAATACATGCGCAACAATAATCTGTGGGATATTCACATGGATGATATGCCCGTTTTTGGAACAATTGCTTCTCAATTTAACGACCCTGGAATGAATACGCTATACAAACGTATTATGGATAAAATCGTTGAAAAAACTGGCGTTGATTTAAAGTCGAAAATGGAAATCACCAAAGAAATGTCTGAAAAAATCTTTGTAATTCCACCAAGAAGAGTTCGTTATTTATCTGAAATATCAGAAAGTAATAGAGCTTATGATAAAAAAGTAGATAGCCAAGTTATTGTTGCTCAAAAATTATATGGTATTCATCAAACCATTTTATCTATTCTTCCGAAGGAAATAAAAGAAGATTTTCTATCTAAAAATGGATTAGAACAAGATGAAATTTTAAAAGAAACTCCAAAGGATGAAATTGATTTTGCTAAATTATTAATAGCGCAATTTGATAAAGTAAAACTAAATCTTGATCCTCATAACTGGGAAGTAATTTTAAATTGGAAAACCAAAGTTCAAAAATATAAAGACCCTGTTTATAGCTTTAAAGTAAGAGATAAAGTTATTAATATTGATACACACAGTGAATCTTTATCGCATACACAAATTCCGAAAGTAGCTTTACCAAAATACCAAGCTTGGGGCGATTTATTACGTTGGAATTTACAAGAAAATGTTCCTGGTGAGTTTCCATATACCGCAGGATTATATCCATTTAAAAGAACGGGTGAAGACCCAACACGAATGTTTGCTGGTGAAGGAGGACCAGAACGTACCAACAGACGTTTTCATTATGTGAGTTTAGGAATGCCTGCAAAGCGTTTATCAACTGCTTTTGATAGTGTAACTTTATACGGAAATGATCCTGGTAGAAGACCCGATATTTACGGAAAAATAGGAAATGCAGGAGTTTCTATTTGTTGTTTAGATGATGCTAAAAAATTATTTTCTGGTTTCGAATTAACACACGCTTTAACTTCTGTAAGTTTAACAATTAATGGTCCTGCGCCGATGTTGTTAGGTTTTTTCAATGAATGCGGCAATCGATCAGAATTGTGAAAAATACATCAAAGAAAATAATTTAGAAAATTTAGTTGAAGTTAAATTCAATGAAATTTATGATTCAAAAGGTTTAGAAAGACCAACATATCAAGGAGATTTACCGCAAGGAAATGATGGTTTAGGATTGATGCTTTTAGGATTAACTGGTGATATGATTTTACCTTCGGATGTATATGCTGAAATCAAAAAAACAACATTAGCACAAGTTCGTGGTACAGTTCAAGCGGATATTTTAAAAGAAGATCAAGCTCAAAATACGTGTATATTTTCAACAGAATTTGCCTTGCGTTTAATGGGTGATGTGCAAGAATATTTTATAAAAGAACAGGTTCGTAATTTTTATTCTGTTTCAATTTCTGGATATCATATTGCCGAAGCTGGTGCAAATCCGATTACGCAATTGGCTTTAACTTTATCTAACGGATTTACTTATGTTGAATATTATTTATCTCGTGGAATGGACATTAATAAATTCGGACCTAATTTATCGTTCTTTTTCTCTAATGGAATTGACCCTGAATATTCTGTAATTGGTCGTGTTGCTCGTAAAATTTGGGCAAAAGCCGTGAAACATAAATACGGAGCAAACTCAAGAGCGCAAATGTTAAAATATCATATTCAAACCTCTGGACGCTCTTTACATGCTCAGGAAATTGATTTTAATGATATTCGTACAACCTTACAAGCTTTATATGCGATTAACGATAATTGTAATTCGCTACACACAAATGCTTATGACGAAGCAATTACAACGCCTACGGAAGAATCTGTACGTAGAGCGATGGCTATTCAATTAATTATCAATAAAGAATTAGGTTTAACTAAAAATGAAAATCCGATTCAAGGTGCTTTTATTATTGAAGAATTAACCGATTTAGTGGAAGAAGCTGTGTTAACTGAATTTGATAGAATTACAGAGCGTGGCGGTGTTTTAGGTGCTATGGAAACTATGTATCAACGTTCTAAAATACAAGAGGAAAGCCTGTATTACGAAACTTTAAAGCATAATGGAGAATTTCCTATTATCGGTGTAAATACTTTTTTAAGTTCGAAAGGCTCGCCAACGGTTCAACCTGCGGAAGTTATTCGTGCAACGGAGCAAGAAAAACAATTCCAAATTCAAACCAAAGAATTAGTAAACAAAGCAAATGACGGAAAAGTTCAAGAACAATTAGCAATTCTTCAAGAAGCCGCTGTTCAAAATGAAAATTTATTTGATAAATTAATGGAGGCGACAAAATTCTGTTCTTTAGGGCAGATTACCGAAGCTTTATTTAAAGTTGGTGGTCAGTATAGAAGAAATATGTAATTTTAAAATATTTGCAGATAATTTAAAAACCTCACAATTTTTGTGAGGTTTTGTTTTGTTATGCTGACACTCTTTACAATTTGAATAAATGATGCCAAGTATATAAAGTGATTTTTCTTTTACCATTTTTTATTGCACTCAGTCGTTTAATTAAACTTATTTTTAGATATTCTTTCTTCAAAAAATAATTTATGTTTATTAATAATATCTAAAATTAAATTCTCACTAACATTAAAGTTTTTAGGGTCTATTTCTACTCCTCCAATAGAAGGTAATATTGGTTTATTTGAGGATAATATATCAAATTCACTCTTAAAAACCTTCTTGTATTTTTCTTGCTCGTTTATTGATAATATATAAAGTCCTGAAACTTTGAAAACATCTGAAACTACCCCTAAGCCATGTAAATATTTAAAGCAAAGGTCATTTACTTCATTTTTGAATTTATTATTATTATTGTATTTTTTGTACTTAGCATCTAAGATTAAAAATTCTTTAAATCCATTTTTTTTAAATTCAATTATATAATCAGGGTTGTAAATGTTTTTTTGATTGGTAAAGATGGTTAATAATTTAATTTCTTCAGGTAAACTTTCATAATATAAAGTAACGACTATACCTTCACTGTCTTTCTCAAATGTATAAGAACCTGCTAGTTTATTTTTATTATTAATGATTTGATTAAATTCATAATTATCATTAGAACTAATGCAACCTTTAATTATGTAAAATACATATACCTCAAAAAGTTTATCAAAAGATTCAATTTCTAAATTATTTTTAATAGAGCTACTTTTAATTTCTTTAGAAAATAAATTCTTGTACAATAACATTAACTCAAACCAATTTTTATAATGTGGAATTGATGTAAGTGAATAAGAGTCAACAGGAAATTCAAATACAGGGCTATTTACCTTCAGTACGTTAGTGAAATAATCATGTGTTTTTTTAAAATGAGTAGTAATTTCATTAATATATAATGAGATTATACTATAATATTTTGAGGTTAAATATTCATAAAAAGTACCCGAATATCTAGTTCTTAAAATTGTTTTTTTATTTAAATTAGTATGTAAATCATTTAAGAGTAATATATACATTTTAGAGTACCCTAAAATCAATCTATTCTCGTATGAATTAAATGTGTAATTGCTAACTTGTTGATTAATATTTGAAATAACACATTCTTTAGATTTAATTTTTAAATCATACGTTCCATTTTTTTTGTTTTGTTGACCAATCACGTCAAGGTTATGGAATAACCAATCAAATGATTGATCGTCAATTAAAGATTTGGAACTATATGGTAAAACCTGATGCTCAGTTTCATATTTCTTTATAGAATTAAAATAGAAAATTTCTGTTTTTTCAGAAATATATTTACTTTTTGCATAAAGAAGCTTTAATGACTCCAAGAAAGAATTTTGAAAGTTAGAAAATTCTGTAGGTAAACTTGTTTTGTAAATTACTGTTTCATCGAAATAATTGTTAAACATTAGATATTTAATAATCAAATCAAAATTAGTATCTGAAACTTTATGAGATATTATTTTAATTGAAGTACAATTATCAATTTTATTTTTATAGATTATTTGAGGTTTTACATAACCTAGCTCATTTAAAAATAATTGAGAAAATTTAATTCCATAATTACTCACCCTAAAACTTAAATTAGATTCATTAAATAACTTTGAATTTAATGATAAAAAATAGTGATAATCATTGCTATTAATAGAATAATTTTCATCTAAGCTAAAGCTAGTTGAACCTAAAATAAACTCGAATTTATCTAATTCAATTAAATAATTACTAACTATTTCAAAATGAACCATATCAAGTTCATTTATTGTTATATCATGATTTTCACGATGTAGGTCATGTTTTTGGTAAGAATTGATAATTTTACCATTTTCAAAATCTGCTATATATAGATATAATTTCATTAGTTAAAAAAGGTGAAAACTTGAAAACCACTTCCTTTCTCTTTTATTTTCTTTACTATTTTACTAGATTTAAATAATTGATATTTTATTAACAATTCTAATAGGTCATCAAGCATTTTTTCAAATGATTTACCTTGTCCTAATATTTGAGGTAATACAAATTGAGCAATAGCAAAATCTATATGTGAGTATTGATTAGATGTATATTTAGACATTAATTCTCTTGAAATATTACAATACTTAGTGATTGATTTAATTTTTCTTCTACTAATCAGAATTGAACCATCATTTTTTAATGTCTTAAAAATCTCTCCTAAAATTTCTTTTTCTTTTGATAAAAGACTAACATCTTTTGAATTAAAAAGTTTTTCTAGTTCTTTAAAATCATAAAAACCTTTAGATTGATAATTAATGTTTTCTACGGTATCAAAAGTTAATGTATTATCACTTTCTAATGTTATTATTGGAGCTCTATCTATTAATCTAGGTGAAAGCCTTTCAGTTGTATGGTCGTTATTTATAGTAGCTATAAACCTCATTAAATTAGGAATTTTTAAAGTATTATGCGATTTTAAATCTAATTTTAAATTTCGTTTATCCTTATCTTCATCATAAAGAGAAATAAAATCAGACCAATAATACTCTATAGGACTTAAATTAGCCTCGTCTAATAAAATATTCAATGGTAGATTTATTGGAGTTTTATTATAGCTTATTATTTTTTTAACAAAACCAAATTCATCAAATTGATATGTTTCATTTATAGGATTATTATATCCTAGTAAAACTTTTCTAGAATTCCAACCTTTTGAAACAGGCATTTTTAGATAACAGTTTTTGTGTGTAAAAAACTCTGAAAGTAAATTTGAAAGAGAGGTTTTACCTATACCTGGCAATCCTGAAAAAATTATTAAGAAATTCTGAATATAAAGTATAATAAAATTTAAAATTTCTTCTTTTTTATAGCTCCTCCCGTTATATTGTAAGAACATTTTTAAATCTTCTATAATTACCTCTAATGATTCAGTGTTTGTAAGTTCTAGTTCTTCATCAATTAATAAAAGAAAGTTGTTTTCATTTTCTTTTTGCTCAGAATAGGAACCATTCATTAATTCAAAATAAGGACTTATTTCCCTGATTTTTTTTCAATATCTTCTTTCGATTCTTTAACTAAATCTTTTTGTAGCTCCGTTATTTGTTTTTCTAATGTATTTTTCTTATTTCCTAGTTCTATTATACTGTTATAAGACGTATCTAATTCACTTTTATTCTCTTCAATCGTATTTTTTAATGTTTCGAATGTTTCAACTATTTTTAGCTCTTGTTTTTTATCAATGATAGATTTTTCAATACTAGCTAATTCTTTACTACTCTCAATAATACTCTCTTTTTCGTTTGAAAGCTTTTGTAAATCAAATTCTAACTTCTTTTTTTCTTCTTTATTATTATCAACAGATATAATTAAATCTTTTTCTTCTTCTTTTAATGAATCTATAGAAGATTGTATCTCTTCTAAATCTTTTTTAGCTTTTATTTCAGCCTCTTTTTTGAGTTCTTCTATTTTATCTTGTATTACCCCTTCCTTATTTCTATTAATATAAGAATCTACATACTCTTTACCTAAATCAGTTTGTAAATAACTAGGTAAGATGTTGAGCTTAATAAAATCAAATACTTTTTCTGAACCCGCTTTTATTTTAAGAAATTTTTGATATCTTAGTTTATTAATTTCATTAAAACCTCCTTTTAATAACTTACTCTCATCTTCTTTTTCTGGAAATGAAGCTTCAATTATCTTTATAATTTTTTCATTACTTTCATTTAGAATTAGATTAACAGGTTTAACTTCTTTTAATAGATGTTTTATATTTGTGATATAAGAATCTTCTTTTCGTTGACTACGATTAAAATAATATTTATTTACTATATATTCTTTTAAGTCAACTGTATCAAATTCATGGATTACATCTTGATAATCTTCGCTTAATCCTAAGTTTTTGGTAAGTAATGATTGGACTTTATATTCATATAGTTTGTCGTCATCTTCATCTATATCTTCATATAAATCCTCTTCGGTAAAATTACTACTAATAGCTAATGGACCAAAAATTTTGTCATTATCCTTAATAAAAACAAACGAATGATTTTTGTAAGGAAGAGATATAACAC
Source organism: Tenacibaculum pacificus (assembly GCF_027941775.1). NCBI lineage: Bacteria > Pseudomonadati > Bacteroidota > Flavobacteriia > Flavobacteriales > Flavobacteriaceae > Tenacibaculum > Tenacibaculum pacificus. Next base: position 2,194,148 of record NZ_CP115917.1, read on the forward strand.
CTTCTTCTATAACTTTATTTAAATCTTGATTAATTATCAATGGTAATTTACTGATACTAGAAGTTCCTCTTCCAGAAGATTGATATTTCGGACTAGAATCTTTAGTCTCATCATAACTATTAGTTTCTTCGTATTCTATTCTGAATAATTCGTTTTCATCAAAAACATCTTCGATATCAGAATGAAAATTATAAGGAACTATAACACTCCCTCCATTAGGAAAAAACTCTTTAACATTAACTTTATCAATTTGTATAATTTGAAAATTATTAAAGAACGAATATTCAGGTCTAACATAACCTACAGTTCTTGCATTTGTTACAATGCGTGTAGCTAATAAGGTTTTATAGTTGTTAATTATAGGTTCTATTAGTTCATCAACTTTAACATTTGAAATTGGTTTTTTCTTAGATTTAGGTATAGAATCTAAATCAATTTTTCCAACTATTTTTACACCTGTACTTTTTTCTTGGGTAGGTTTAAACTCTTCTTTTAGTATACTGTACTCTTTCTCAGTTATTTTTGCTGTAGGTCTAGCTTCAATTTTAACCCCCTTTTTAGCTAGAAACTCAACAGCTCTATCGAGTGATATATTTAGCTCTCTTAGAACTTTATTTAATCTAAAAATTTTTATTTCCATTATATCTCAAATAACAATTTAGCAATGTGAAATTAGCTAAAATTTAAAACTTATACGTTAAAAATTTAAAGTAAATTTTGTTTAAAAATAAATTAAAGGTTATCACTATTTTTTTCATAAGTGTTAAAATTTACACATAAAAAAAACAGAATTCAAACTATTATTATCGATATTTTTTAATCCTATTATTGGATTTTTCATTAAAACGAACAAATCCAATCAAGAAAAAGTTCAAGAACAATTAGCGATTTTACAAGAAGCGGCTGTTCAAAATGAAAATTTATTCGATAAATTAATGGAGGCTACTAAGTTTTGTTCTTTAGGGCAAATTACCGAAGCTTTATTTAAAGTTGGTGGTCAATATAGAAGAAATATGTAAGCTGATATTTAATAATAAATAGTACTAAAATTAACACATTACACCTCACAGGTTTTAAAAATCTGTGAGGTGTTATTTTTAACCTCTATTTCTTACAGATAAAAATAAATCAATAAAAAACAAAAGCATGATAAAAGTCATTTAATAAGATTAATAGCTAGCGTAATTTAGCAGTAACAAATTAAAAGATTAATTATGGAATTAAGCACAACAGAAGGACAGTTAGAAATTGTAATGGAAAAACCTGCTTTTAATAAATTTTCTTTAAAAGAAGCTGGCTTAAAAGAAGATTCATATACGGTTGAAGGTGGTAACTTACGTTTAAAAATAGAATTAGGATATATTCAAGATTATCGTTTTTATAAAATGCCTGTTATCGAATTAGAATACGAAAACAACATTAAAGAAAGCGGATGGATTGTAGAGTTTAATGGTGAAAATATTTTAGAAGCAAAAGATCATTCGGGTTCTAAAACGGTTTTATTATTAAACCGTAATAAGATGAGTAAATTAGTGCATCGTCACGAAAACACTTTAATTATTCATGGTGATTTTTCTGAAGAAGTAAAAATTAAAAGTTCTAGTACACTTAACATATTAGAAGAAATAGGACATTAATATAATAGTATTGTTATACTATAAAGTGGGGGGTAAAAAGCTCAGATAATTAATTTATCTGAGCTTTTTTAAAATATTATAATCCTAACCATTTTTTTGTAAAATCGTTAACCCAACTCTTATTTCTCCATACGGAACTTTTTCTCCTAAAAACTCGAAATATGGTTTTAACGTTGGTTCATTTTTTAAAACTTTTTTAGCATTTGCTATTAATTTTAAGGTATCTACAGAGATAAATTTATTTAGATTAATATCTTTTCCTTCCAAATATAATTTTGATAAATGAGAAAATATTGTTGGTGATTTTAAATTTCGTTTCTCCGCTATTTCATCAATTGTAAAACCTTCTTTGTATAATTTATAGGTTTCTAAAGTCGTATCTTTTTTACCTTGTTTTTTATGTTTGATAAATTTTTTAATTTCTTCCATAAATTCACCTCCGTACACTTCTAACTTTCGATTTCCTACACCACTAATGGCTAAAAATGCCGAATCTGTTTGCGGACGTTCATTTTCTAAGGCTCGTAATGTGGCATCACTAAAAATCAAATAAGCAGGAATATCTTCTTCTTTTGCAATACGAGTACGTAATTTTCGTAAAGCTTCAAATAAACTACCAGTTGTAGTTTTTGTTGTTGATTTTTTCCTTTTTACACCTGCTACTTTTACTTCTTTTTTGAACTCAACAGGAGTTGTTAATTGAACTTTTTCACCATCAAAAAGAACTTTTTTAGAAAAATCAGTTAGTTGTAAATTATTTTTTAAATGAAAAGCTATCTGACAATATCCTTGATTTATCAACTGAATAATATAATGTTGCCAATGTTGCCAAGAAATATCATTTCCAATACCGTAGGTTTTTAAAGTTTGATAATTCTTATCTAAAACTCCTGCGTTTTTTGCACCTCGAAGTACATCAATAACAGTTCCCATTCCTTCTTTTTCTCTCAATCTGTAAACAGCCGAAAGGGCTTTTTGAGCGATAATAGTTCCATCAAAAAACTGAACTGGATTTTTACAAACATCACAATTTCCACAATTTTTTTCGATTAATTCGCCAAAATAACTCAACAGAATTTTTCGCCTACAAACGGTTGCTTCAGAAAATTGTTTCATACGATCTAATTTCGCATTTTCTAATTCTTGATTATTTCCATTTTCAATAAATTGACGCAACTGAATTACATCCGCATAACTATGAAAAAGCAAAGCTTGAGCAGGTAATCCGTCTCTTCCTCCACGCCCTATTTCCTGATAATATCCTTCAATATTTTTGGGCATATTATAATGAATTACCCAACGTACATTCGATTTATCGATTCCCATTCCAAACGCAACCGTTGCACAAATAATTTGCACGTCATCTTTAATAAAATCTTCTTGATTTTTTGCACGTTCTTCAAAATTTAAACCTGCATGATACGCTTTTGCATTGATATTATTTTGCTTTAATTTACTCGATAATTGCTCGGTTGCTTTTCGACTTAAGCAATAAATAATTCCTGCATCATTTGGCTTTTTATTGATAAATTTAATAATCTGTTGTACTCTATCATTTGCAGGTAGAACCTCTAAACTGATGTTTTCTCGATTAAAAGAACTCACATATTTAGTTGCATTTGGTACAGCTAATTGTGCTAAAATATCTTCTTGAGTCGCTTTATCAGCAGTAGCAGTTAAAGCGATAATTGGTACATCGGGTAAGGTTCTTTTCAGAAAAGATAATTGTTTATAAGAAGGTCTAAAATCACTGACCCCAAGAAGAAATACAATGTGCTTCATCAATAGCAACACAACTAATATATTGCTGATTTAATAAGTTTTGAAGCAATGCTAAACTCTCAGGAGCAACGTATAAAAGCTTCACTTTTTTATTGATAACCGCATCAAAAACGGCTTTTTGCTCTTCCGAAGATTGACTACTATTATAATACGTTGCAGGTATTCCGTTGGCTTTTAAACTATCAACCTGATCTTTCATCAGCGCAATTAATGGCGATATTACCAAAGTAATTCCTTCAAAAAATAATGCAGGCAACTGAAAACAAATAGATTTCCCTCCTCCTGTTGGCATTATTACTAAGGTATCTTTTTTAGCTAAAACATTTTCAATAATTGCTTTTTGCTGTAACCGAAAACTGTCGTATCCAAAATTAGTTTTTAATTTTGCTAGTAAATCTTGTTCTGTTAGCTGTATCATTTCACAAAAATAATCATAAAAAAAAACGTAGAAATTAAATTCTACGTTTCTTTTAAATACTTATTAAAATATTTTGAAGCTATTTCCCGCTTTCCGCACTCGCTTTTTTTTGAAAAAAAATCAAAAAAAGAGCTCAAACAATTGCTTCAATCGGGGCTAAACATTTTTACTTTATTATTTACAACTATTAAAACAAATTGCATCTTTATAGAAATTAAGCATTGATAACAGTACTAACAAAATTAGAAATTCCTTCAACGCCATTTTTATCTAAATCTTTAATAAAAGCAGAACCAATAATTGCACCATCGGCATAATTACAAGCTGTTGTAAATGTTTTATTGTCTGATATACCAAAACCGACTACTAATTTACTTTTTAAATTCATTGCTTCAATTCGCTTAAAGTAATCAATTTGTTCTGTTGATATTTCTCCTTTTGCTCCTGTAATAGATGCCGAAGCAACTACATAAATAAAAGCATCAGTAAGTGCATCAATTTTTCGAATACGTTCTTCAGATGTATGAGGCGTAATTAAAAACACATTAGTAATTCCGTATTTTTCGAACAACGCTTTATAATGATTTTCATATTCAATCATTGGTAAATCAGGAAAAATAACAGTTTTCATACCGCAATCTTGTACTGCTTGACAAAATTTATTTTCACCATATTTAATAAGCTGATTCAAATATCCCATTAAAACCAATGGCGTTTTATTGGTATCTTTAACTGATTTTAGTTGCTCAAAAACAACATCTAAATTCATTCCATTTTGCAAAGCTCTATGACTACTATCTTGTATTGTAGTTCCATCTGCTAAAGGGTCAGAATATGGTAAACCAACTTCTATAAAATCGACACCATTTTCACTTAAATCGTGTATAATTTTGGTGGTATCATCTAACTTTGGAAAACCTGCTGTAAAAAATATAGAAAGTAAATTCTTTTTTTCTTGAAATATTTCTTTTAATAATTTCATCTACTTACTCTTTTAAATGCTTCATATACGTTTCTAAATCCTTATCACCTCTTCCAGATAAGTTTATAATAATTACTTGGTCTTTTTTCAAATCTATTTTAGATAAAACGGCCAATGCATGTGCTGTTTCTAAAGCAGGAATAATTCCTTCTAATTTGGTTAATTCAAAAGCAGCTTCTAAAGCTTCATCATCTGTTGCATTTAAAAACTGTGCACGTTTTGTTTCGTGTAAAAATGCATGTAAAGGACCAACTCCAGGATAATCTAATCCTGCAGAAATAGAATATGGCTCTGTAATTTGTCCGTATTCATCTTGCATTAAAATAGTTTTACTTCCATGAATTACACCAACTTGTCCTAATTGAGATGTTGCTGCACTTTCACCAGAATCAACTCCTAAACCACCAGCTTCTACTGCTACTAAACCTACTTCTTCATCTTCTAAATAATGATAAAAAGCACCCGCAGCATTAGAACCACCTCCAACACAAGCAATAATTGTATCAGGGTTTTCTTTTCCTGTTTTTTCTTTTAGTTGCCATTTCATTTCTTCTGAAATAATAGCTTGTAAACGTGCTACCATATCAGGATACGGAGCAGGACCAACAACAGAACCAATTAAATAATAACTATCTGGATGCTGAATCCAATAACGAATTGCTTCGTTTGTAGCATCTTTTAAGGTTTTACTTCCGCTTAATGCAGGTACAACTTTAGCTCCTAACATTTTCATTCGGGCAACATTGGGCGCTTGCCTAGCAATGTCTTTTTCTCCCATAAAAACAATACACTCTAAGCCCATTAAAGCACAAACTGTAGCCGTTGCAACACCATGTTGCCCAGCACCTGTTTCTGCTATAATTTTTGTTTTACCTAGCTTTTTTGCTATTAAAATTTGCCCAACAGTATTGTTTACTTTGTGTGCTCCTGTATGATTTAAATCTTCACGTTTTAAATAAATAGTAGCACCATATTTTTCTGATAATCTTTCTGCCAAATACAACGGAGTAGGACGTCCAACATAATCTTTTAATAAAGCTTTATATTCGTCTTGAAACTCTTTAGATTCGATAATTTTAATATAATTATCTTCTAATTCTAGTACGTTTGGATGTAATAATTCAGGAATAAATGCACCACCGAATTGCCCGTAATATCCTTCTTTAGTTGGTTGATATTTCATTTTTTATCTATTTAGTATTCCTCACGGGTTTAAAAAACATTGAGGTTTTTTTAAATTTTGTTATATCTTTTACTGATTTTAAACCAGCTTCAATTTCAAATTTACTATTTACATCTAAAGCATAAATTGGTAAATTTAATACGCGTAATTTTTTAATTTCTGATACTTCTTCTAATCCAATTCCGCCACTTAAAAAAAATGGTTTTGTTAAATTATATTTCTGAAGAACAGACCAATCAAAAGTAATTCCGTTTCCTCCTCGTTCTTTTCCTTTAGTATCGAATAAAAAGAAATCAACTAATGATTCGTATGGTTTTAAAACTTCAAAATCGAAACTATCTTTAATTCCAAATACTTTTATCAATTCTGGAATTTTATATTTAAGATGTTGCTTTTTTTCAGCAATACTTTCTTCAAAAATGATTCTTAAACGCTCTACATATTCTGGAGATTCATCGCCATGTAATTGCAACGTATTTAAACCATATTCTTCAGTTAATGAAACTACAATTTCTGGAATTTCATTCACAAAAACACCTACTTTTTTTATCTCTTTAGGTAAATCTGGAATAATTCCTTCAAAATTTCTTTTTGATTTCTCATAGAAAATAAATCCTAAATAATCAGGTTGCAATGCTGCAACTTGTTGGATATTTTCTACATATTTCATTCCACAAACTTTCAATTTCATATTTATCTTATTTGAGCGATAAAATCTTTACAAGCTTCTCCAGGATTTTTTGTTTTCATAAAATTTTCTCCTATTAAAAACCCTTGAAAACCATGTTCTTTTAATCCTGTAATAATCCTTGGATCTGAAATTCCACTTTCTGAAACCTTAATTGCGGTATCAGGAATTTGTCCAGCTAAGTTGATAGAATGTTCTAAATCAACTTCAAAAGTTTTTAAATTTCTATTATTAATTCCGATAATTTTATTATCCAAATCACCAATTTTATCTAAATCTTCTTGTGTGTGGATTTCATATAAAACTTCTAAACCTAAATCGGTTGCTAATTGTCCATAATTTTTAAGTTCTTGTTTTGTTAAACAAGCCGCAATTAACAATATAACATCTGCTCCTATTGCTTTTGCTTCAACAATTTGAAAACCATCAACAATAAAATCTTTTCTTAAAATTGGTATTTGCTGATTTACAGTTCTAGCTTCTAACAAATCTGCCATTGTTCCGCCAAAAAAAGAAGTATCTGTTAAAATAGATTGAGCAGCAACATTGGCATTTAAATATCCTTCGGTTACTTCTAATATTGTAGAGGTATCGTTAATAATTCCTTTTGATGGAGATTTACGTTTATATTCGGCAATAATTCCTGTTGAACCTACTGTTAATAATGACTTTTTTAATGAAAAAGGGGCATTTTTAAAATTTGGGCTCTTTACCAATTTACTAACAGGAACTTCTGCTTTAATTTTAGCAACTTCTGTTTTCTTAAAGGCAATTATTTTATCTAATATTGTCATTTTTTTATGCTTTTGTAATTTTTATGAGTTTTAAATTTTAGTAACTCATTATAATTAACTTTTTACTTTATGCTATTAATTTGACTAAACATTCTTTTGCTTTCAATCCTAATAAAGAATCTTTTGCTTCTTGATACGCTTGTTCAAAACTCTTTTTATCATCAACAATTTTTAAAGCAAATGCAGCATTTGTTAACACAACACTATTTTGTGCTTCAGTACCGTTTCCTTCAATAATATTTTTGAATATTTTAGCTGCATCAGCAACCGATTTACCTCCAAAAACATCTGATTGTTGTAATCTTTTTTGTCCTAAATCTTCTGGATTAATTAATTGTTCTCCATTTTTAGTGAATAACTTAAATCCGCTTGTTAATGAAATTTCATCATAACCATCAAGTGCGTGTACAATTCCGTAATTAGTTCCTTCTTCTTGCAAAATATAATTGTACAAACGTGCAACTTCTAAATTAAACGTTCCTAATAATTGATTTTTTGGTGAACTCGGATTTACCAAAGGACCCAACATATTAAAAAACGTTTTTAACGCTAATTCTTTTCTTGTTGCGCTCACCGCTTTCATTGCTGGATGAAATTTTGGCGCGTGTAAAAAACAAATATTTGCTTTTTCTAAGTGCGATTTTAAAATAGCTTCATCATTTGTAAATTGATATCCGAAACTTTCTAACATATCAGAAGAGCCTGATTGAGAAGATACGGAATAATTTCCATGTTTTGCTACTTTTTGTCCTGTTCCTGCAACTACAAAAGAGGTCATTGTAGATATATTGAACGTATCTTTTCCATCGCCACCAGTTCCTACAATATCAATAGTATTATATTCTGAAAAATCAACTTTTATAGCCAATTCAATTAACGCATTTCTAAAACCTGCAAGCTCATCAACAGAAATTGGACGCATCATAAAAACAGTCATAAATGATGCTAAATGTGCTTCGTTAAATTTTCCTGAAGCAATATCAATTAAAACCTGTTTTGCTTCAAGTTTTGTTAATCTTTTATGTTGATATAAATTATTTAAAATTTCTTTCATGTTCTAAAAGATTTTATTTTTTAACGTTGTTTAAAAAATTTCTAACAAGTTGTTCACCTACATCTGTTAATATTGATTCTGGGTGAAATTGAACTGCCGATATATTAAATTCTTTATGCTGAATTGCTTGAACTCCTCCTTGCTCATCTTTTGCCGTAATCATTAATTCTGATGGAAAATTATCGTGAGAGGCTGTCCAAGAATGATATCTTGCTGCTTTAAATTTAGTTGGAATATCTTTAAAAATAACTGCATCTTTTTTGATGATTTCCATTTCTGTAGCAACACCATGAAATACTTCTCCCATGTTTTCTATTGCTCCGCCAAAAACTTCTGTTATTGCTTGTAAACCTAAACAAACTCCAAAAATAGGTTTTTTACCTGCGTATTGTTTTATAACGTCTTTTAAAATACCTGCTTCGTCAGGAATTCCTGGACCTGGTGATAAAATAATAACGTCATATCTGTCAATTTCTGTAACCGAAATTTCATCGTTTCTATATACGTCTGGCAAATTACCTGTAATATCTTCTACCATGTGTACCAAATTGTAGGTAAACGAATCGTAATTATCTAGTATTAATATTTTCATTTTTTTCTAATTGTAATTGCCTAATAAATGTTGTTATTTATAAGTCAATTTGTTTGTTTATTTTTTTAAGATATTAATGAATAATCTAAATAATATCTTAAAACTCGCTTTTGCGTTAGGGATTGAAACGGCATCCTTTTTATTTTTTTTCAAATAAAAAGATATAGTGGAAAGCCCGCCCGAACGCCCTAAATATTTTCTGCCAAAATTAACGCTTTTTTCAGAGCTGCTAATTTATTATTTACTTCTTGTAATTCTTTTTCTTCATCAGAATGAATTACAATTCCTGCTCCTGCTTGATAATATAAAACATTGTTTTTACTAACAAACGAGCGAATAGCAATGGCTAAATTTACCGAACCGTCTAAACCGATTATTCCGACTGCACCTCCGTAAAAACCTCTTGATTGGTTTTCGTAGCTATCGATTAATTGCATCGCTTTGTATTTTGGTGCGCCACTTAAAGTTCCTGCTGGAAAAGTATCTCCAACTATTTCAATCGGATTTCCTTTTATTTTTCCTTGCACAGTCGATACCAAGTGGATTACATGGCTAAAATATTGAACTTCTTTAAATACCTCAACTTTTACATTATCGGCATGTTTACTTAAATCGTTTCGTGCTAAATCAACTAGCATTACGTGTTCGGCAGTTTCTTTTTTATCTTCGGATAATTTTTTACCAAGCTTTATGTCTTCCGCCATATCGCCAGTTCTTCTGAAAGTTCCTGCAATTGGATTGATGGTTGCTTTTCCTGCACTAATTTTAATTTGTGCTTCTGGTGAAGATCCCATTAATTTAAACGAACCGTAATCGAAATAAAATAAATAAGGCGATGGATTTATTGAACGTAATGCTCGATAAACATTAAATTCATCTCCCTTAAATTTTTGTTGAAATTGACGAGATAAAACCAATTGAAAAACATCACCTCTTTTACAGTGCGATTTTGCTTTTACAACATATTCTTTAAAATCTTCATTGGTACAATTTGAAGTTTCTTGTCCATCGATTTCAAATTTTTGAGTATTGAAAGCTTGTGCTTCAATGATGGTTTCTACTTCTGAAATTCTTGATTCAGTTCCTGCTTCTACGTTTTCAATAATCGTCATTTCATCATTAAAATGATTGATGGCGATTATAAATCTGTAAAAACTATACTGCATTAAAGGTATTTTTGACGGTGCATCTTTTACATTTAATGCGATGTTTTCAAAATACTGTACACTATCATATGTTGAGTAACCGTATAATCCGTTAAACGATTTTAAGACAGGATCACAATCTAAATCTATCGATTTTGAAAAACTATCAAATAAGGTATAAAAATTCTTATCGATACTGTTTTTTTCAATAACTTTTCCTTGTTTAGAAACAACAAAATCGTGATTTTCTACTTTCATTGTTACCACAGGTTCAATAGCTATAAAAGAAAAACTTTCTTCTTTACTATGATAATCTGAACTCTCTAGTAATAAGGTATTAGCATATTTATCTCTAAATCTTAAATACAAACCTACTGGAGTAACTGTATCTGAAATTCGTTTTTTACTAACCGTTTTGAATGTTGTTTTATTCATTTTAATTTTATTATTAAAAACAAAAAAGGCTTATCGTGAGATAAGCCTTTTCTTTATATAATATATACATATAGGGTTCTTCTCACTTATTTATTAAGAGAGTTCCACCACCATATGTTGTTTTGTTTCATCATTATGATACAAAGATATAAAAATTATTTTAATAATTAATTTGTTCCTTAAAATCTTGTCAATTTTAAAATTAAATGTTTTTATATAAAAAAATATCTAAAAAGAATAAAAACAATTTTAAAGTTATAATAACAAACTAAAATAAACAATAAAATTAAAATATGTAATCAAAATGAACATTATTGTTTATAAAAACAAACTCTTATATGATATTTGCAGTATAAAAAAGAACAATAAAATATTCAATTATTGAAAAATTAATAATTTGAATATCAAAATATAAAAAGTAGAATTATGTGTGGAATTGTATGTGCGTTTGATTTAAAACAAACTTCGGATAGTTTAAGACCTCAGGTTTTAGAAATGGCTAAAAAAATTAGACATCGTGGACCAGACTGGAGTGGTGTTTATAGTGATGACAGTGTTATAATGGCTCATGAAAGATTAGCTATTGTAGATCCTGCTTCAGGACAACAACCTTTATTTAGTGCTGATAAAAAACTAATTTTAGCTGCTAACGGAGAAATATACAACCACAGAGAATTAGCTAAAAACCTTAAAAATCCTTATGAATTTCAAACAGCTTCTGATTGTGAAGTAATTTTAGCACTTTACAAAGAAAAAGGTGTTGATTTTGTAGATGATTTAAATGGAATTTTTGGTTTCGCTTTGTATGATGCTGAAAAAGATGAATATTTTGTCGCTCGTGATCATATGGGAATTATTCCTTTATATATTGGTTGGGATCAAAACGGAACTTTCTATGTTGCTTCTGAATTAAAAGCTTTAGAAGGTACTTGTTCTAAAATCGAATTATTTCCTCCAGGACATTATATGTCTAGTAAAGATGGAAAATTTGTACAATGGTACAAAAGAGATTGGTCTGATTACCAAGCAGTAAAAGACAACGAAACCAGCATTTCAGAAGTAAAAGAAGCTTTAGAAGCAGCAGTTCACAGACAATTAATGAGTGATGTACCTTACGGTGTTTTACTTTCTGGAGGATTAGATTCTTCAGTAATATCGGCAATTGCTAAAAAATACTCACAAAAAAGAATTGAATCTGATGATAAATCAGAAGCTTGGTATCCGCAGTTACATTCTTTTTCTGTAGGATTAGAAGGTTCTCCTGATTTAGCTGCAGCTCAAAAAGTTGCAGATCATATTGGAACCGTTCATCATGAAATAAAATTCACCATTCAAGAAGGTTTAGATGCTATTAAAGATGTTATCTATAACATAGAAACATACGATATTACTACAATCCGTTCTTCTACTCCAATGTATTTAATGGCACGTGTTATTAAATCGATGGGTGTTAAAATGGTATTATCTGGTGAAGGTGCTGATGAAATTTTTGGAGGATATTTATACTTTCACAAAGCTCCTAATGCTGAAGAATTCCACGAAGAAACTGTTCGTAAATTAAACAAATTACATATGTATGACTGTTTAAGAGCCAACAAAAGTTTAATGGCTTGGGGAATTGAAGGACGTGTACCATTTTTAGACAAAGAATTTATGGATGTTGCTATGCGTATCAACCCACAAGATAAAATGATTAACGGTGAACGCATGGAAAAATGGGTTATCCGTAAGGCATTTGAAGATATGTTACCTGAAAGCGTTGCTTGGAGACAAAAAGAACAATTTTCTGATGGTGTTGGTTATAGTTGGATTGACACCTTGAAAGAAGTTGTTGATAAAGAAGTTACTGATGAACAATTAGCTAACGCTAAATTCAGATTCCCAATTCAAACACCAACTAACAAAGAAGAGTTTTATTATAGAACTATTTTTGAAGACCACTTCCCTAGTGATACCGCTGCATTAAGCGTTCCACAAGAAGCAAGTGTAGCTTGTAGTACAGCTATCGCATTAGAATGGGATGAAGCATTTAAAAACATGAACGAACCATCTGGTAGAGCAATTGCGAATATCCATGATGATTCTTACTAAATAATTGTTCTTTTTTTAAATTTTAATTATTTAAAACCTCGCTTTTGCGAGGTTTTTTCATATACAAAACTTACCGTGTTTCAAAAACAATAAGAAATAAACTATAAAGATGTTTTTAAGCGTTTTAAGACATTTTTAAATTATTCGCAAAAGCTTTATTTTTAAACCTCAACAGCTAAAAAGCTTTAAAATAATTGTATTTTTGTAGTAGTTGTTTTATCTAAAAATAGCATATCCTTTTTTTAGAAAATTAGCTAGTTTTTTTATCCGCAGAAAAAAATTTAATTTATTTTGTGATAAAAGACATTAAAAACAAAACTTAATTAACTCTTTTTTATAATGAGCGAAGAAAATAAAGGTAGCTATGATGCTTCCAGTATCCAGGCCCTAGAGGGAATGGAACACGTAAGAATGCGTCCATCAATGTATATTGGAGATGTTGGCGTTAGAGGTTTACATCATTTAGTTTATGAAGTAGTAGATAACTCTATTGATGAAGCAATGGGTGGTTATTGTGATACAATTGATGTTACTATTAATGAAGATAATTCTGTTACTACCAAAGATAACGGTCGTGGTATTCCTGTAGGAATTCACAAAAAAGAAGGCGTTTCGGCATTACAAGTTGTAATGACTAAAATTGGTGCTGGTGGTAAATTCGATAAAGATTCTTATAAAGTTTCTGGTGGTTTACACGGTGTTGGTGTAAGTTGTGTAAATGCTCTTTCTGATCTTTTAACGGCTACGGTTCATAAAGAAGGAAGTGTTTGGCAACAAGAATATTCTAAAGGAAAAGCATTATATCCTGTAAAAAAAATAGGAGAAAGTGATTTTACAGGTACTATTGTTACTTTTTTACCTGATAAAACAATATTTAAACAAACAACTGAATTTAATTACGAAACTTTAGCAACACGTATGCGTGAGTTATCGTTTTTAAATAAAGGTATTACGATTACTTTAACAGATAAACGTAACACAGATGACGAAGGAAATTTTATTTCTGAAGTTTTTCATTCTGATGAAGGTTTGCCTGAGTTTATTAAATATTTAGATTCTACGCGTGAGCAACTAACTTCCAAAGTAATTTCTATGGAAGGAGAAAAAAACGGAATTCCTGTTGAAGTTGCAATGGTTTATAATACTTCATATTCTGAAAATTTACATTCGTATGTAAATAATATTAATACACACGAAGGAGGAACACATTTATCTGGTTTCCGTAGAGGATTAACAGGAACATTAAAAAAATATGCCGAAAATTCTGGCTTATTAAAAAATGTGAAATTCGAAATTTCTGGTGATGATTTCCGTGAAGGATTAACAGCTATTGTTTCTGTAAAAGTTGCAGAACCTCAATTTGAAGGACAAACAAAAACAAAATTAGGAAACAGAGAGGTTTCTGCGGCAGTATCACAAGCTGTTTCAGAAATGTTAACAAATTACTTAGAAGAAAATCCGAATGATGCTAAAACAATCGTTCAGAAAGTAATTTTAGCAGCAACAGCAAGACACGCAGCAAGCAAGGCCAGAGAAATGGTACAGCGTAAAACTGTAATGTCTATTGGTGGTTTACCTGGAAAATTATCTGATTGTTCAGAAACAGACCCAGAAAAATGTGAAATTTTCTTAGTTGAGGGAGATTCAGCAGGTGGAACAGCAAAACAAGGACGTGATAGAAATTTTCAAGCAATTCTTCCACTTCGTGGGAAAATTTTGAATGTTGAAAAAGCCATGCAACACAAGGTTTTTGAGAACGAAGAAATAAAAAATATGTTTACCGCATTAGGTGTTTCTATCGGAACAGAAGAAGATCCTAGAGCTTTAAACTTATCAAAAGTTCGTTATCATAAAGTAGTTATTATGTGTGATGCCGATGTCGATGGATCGCATATTGCTACCTTAATTTTAACATTTTTCTTTAGATATATGCGTGAAATGGTAGAGCAAGGTTATATTTATATTGCTACTCCCCCTTTATATTTAGTTAAAAAAGGACAAAAACGTGAATATGCTTGGGATGATAATCAACGTGATTTAATTGCTCAAAAATTAGGCGGAAACGTAAATATACAACGTTATAAAGGTCTTGGAGAGATGAATGCAGATCAATTGTGGGATACTACAATGAACCCTGAATTTAGAACTTTACGTCAAGTTGTTATTGATAGCCCTACCGAAGCAGACAGAGTGTTTTCTATGTTAATGGGAGATGATGTACCGCCTCGTAGAGATTTTATAGAACGTAATGCAAAATATGCTAATATTGACGCGTAAAACTTTCAGTTTATCTAGCTGAAACTTTATAAATAAAGCAAAATAAAACCCTATTGAAACTTCAATAGGGTTTTGTTTTTATATCGATGTGCAAATCGTTATTTTTGTGCAACTAAATTAATCATCACAATTAAAATATAAAAATATGAAAGTAACAGTTGTAGGAGCAGGTGCTGTAGGTGCAAGTTGTGCAGAGTATATTGCTATTAAAAATTTCGCATCAGAAGTTGTATTAGTAGATATTAAAGAAGGTTTTGCTGAAGGTAAAGCAATGGATTTAATGCAAACAGCTTCTTTAAATGGTTTTGATACTAAAATTACAGGAACTACAGGAGATTATGGAAAAACTGCTGGTTCTGATATTTGTATTATCACTTCTGGTATTGCACGTAAACCTGGTATGTCTCGTGACGAATTATTAGGAATCAATGCAGGTATTGTAAAAATGGTTGCTACTAGTTTAGTTGAGCAATCACCTAACACTATTATTATTGTAGTTTCTAATCCTATGGATACTATGACTTATTTAGTACACAAAGCAACTGGATTACCTAAAAATAGAATTATAGGTATGGGTGGAGCTTTAGATTCTGCTCGTTTTAAATATCGTTTAGCTGAAGCTTTAGGAGCGCCTATTTCTGATGTTGACGGAATGGTAATTGGTGGTCACTCTGATAAAGGAATGATTCCTTTAACTCGTTTAGCTACTCGTAACTCTGTTCCTGTTTCTGAATTTTTATCAGAAGAAAGATTAGAACAAGTAAAACAAGATACTAAAGTTGGTGGTGCTACCTTAACTGGTTTATTAGGTACTTCTGCTTGGTATGCTCCAGGAGCTGCAGTTTCTGGTATGGTTCAAGCTATTGCTTGTGATACTAAAAAAATATTCCCTTGTTCTACTTTATTAGACGGTGAATATGGTTTATCTGGTTTATGTATCGGAGTACCTGTTGTTTTAGGTAAAGACGGAATTGAAAGTATTGTTGAAATTAATTTATCTGATGATGAAAAAGCTAGTTTAGCTTCTTCTGCAGATGCTGTTAAAAATAATAATGCTGCTTTAAACTTATAAGAAGTTTTTAGTACTCTACTATCAAATAAATCCTGAGTAATTTTAAATTACTCAGGATTTTTATTTTTAAAATATTTGTAAGGTTAAAAAAACAGTACGACTAATGAAATGAGAAACATTATATAATGTTTTTTTTTCATAGTTTTTTATAGCAATTTTCCCATTTCATTTATGAAGTGGGTTTTTTTATATAAATCTAAATAGATTGTTGTACTTCAAATAACTCTCCACCTTCACACTTTAAGGTTTTATGTTTAAACTTTACAATTAACTGATAATCGTGAGTAGCCATTAAAATAGTTTTTCCACTTTTATGAATTTCATTTAACAATTCCATCACTTCTAATGAGGTTTGAGGATCTAAATTTCCTGTAGGCTCATCAGCTAAAATTAATTCTGGATCATTTAATAAAGCTCTTGCAATAGCAACTCGCTGTTGTTCTCCTCCTGAAAGTTCAAATGTTTTTTTGTAGTATTTATCTTTCATTCCTACTTTATCTAAAACCTCATTAATTTTATATTCTATGTCGGTTTTATTTTTCCATCCAGTAGCTTTTAAAACAAATTCTAGATTTTTAAATACATTTCTATCATTCAAAAGTTTAAAATCTTGAAAAACGATTCCTAACTTTCTTCTTAAAAAAGGAATATCTTTTTGTCTGGTTTTCTTTAAATTAAAACCAACAATTTCACCTAAACCACGTTGCAATTGTAAATCTCCGTATAAAGTTTTTAGCAGACTACTTTTTCCGCTTCCTGTTTTTCCTATCAAATAATAAAAATCTCCTTTATTTAATCTGAAATTAACTTTTGACAACACTAAGTTCTCTTGCTGATAAATATCTGCATTTTCAAGATGTAAAACAGGTCTTTCCATATATTAATTGATTTTTACAAATCTAAAATTTTATTACTTAATTATATAACATTTCTTACTTTTGATGCATTCTTTACCAACAAAAATAAAAAAGGAACGTTATAGTTCTTAGATAACTAAAAAATATGAGATTTATTTGTTATAAAAAAAGCTATTATTTATTGTTTTTAATCGCTTTTTCAACAACTATAATAGCACAAGAATCTGCTATTAATTCAGAAACTACAGCCGATTATCACAAAGCGGTAAAACTTTACAACAACAAGGCTTATGCCGCTGCACAGGGTTTGTTTAGTGAAGTTTCCAAAAATTCTGAACCGCACCGAAACAGCAAAGCTGATGCCGATTATTATGAAGCAATGTGTGCCATTAAACTAACCCAAAATAACGCTAATGATAAGGTAGTCGCTTTTGTAAGAAACTATCCATATCACAGTAAAAAAGAGAAAGCTTTTTTAGAAGTTGGTAACTATTATTTTGCTAACAGAAAAGCAGCACACGCCTTAAAATGGTATCAAAAAGTAAATGAAGAGCTTTTAAGTGCTCCTGAAAGAAATGAATTGAACTATAAAATGGGTTATGCATTATTAGTTTCTAATTATTTAAAAGATGCAAAAGAACGTTTTAAAACCTTATTAGGAAATCCTACTTATGGTAATGATGCCCGATATTACTTCGGATATGTTGCTTACAAACAACAAAATTTTGGAGAAGCCGAAGATAATTTAAGTCAATTAGCAAATGATGCTACTTATCAATCAAAAGCTAATTATTATATTTTAGATATTAGTTTTAAAGCAGGTCGTTTTGATAAATCTGCAGATATTGGTACAAAACTTTTAAAAAAATCAAAAGATAAAAAAGAAATTTCTGAAATTTCTAAAATTGTTGGAGAGAGTTATTTCAATCTAAAAAAATATAATGATGCAATTCCATATTTGAAAGCCTACAAAGGTAAAAATGGAAAATGGACAAATACCGATTATTATTACTTAGGATATGCTTATTATCAGCAAAAAAACTATGAAGAAGCAATTGGTAATTTCAATAAAATTATTGGAGGAAACAACAAAGTTGCTCAAAATGCCTATTATCATTTAGGAGAATGTTATTTAGAATCACAGAAAAAAACGGAAGCTTTAAATGCATTTAAAAATGCTAGCGAAATGGATTTCGATTTAAAAATAACAGAAAGTGCTTCGTTAAGTTATGCTAAATTAAGTTATGAACTTGGAAATCCATATAAAAGTGTTCCCGAGGTTTTAAAAGATTTTTTAGCTAAATATCCTAAATCTGCTAGCGCTACCGAAATTAGTGAATTATTAATTACTTCATATTTGCATCAACAAGATTATCAAGGTGCTTTAGATTATTTAGCAACGACTAAATCTTCAAAAAATAAAAACCTTGCAAACGAAGTTTCTTTATATAGAGGAATTCAATTATTTAATGAAAGTACTTTAAAAATAGCAAAACCTTATTTTGAAAGAGCAACTTTAACAGAAAATCAAATAGTTAGTAATAAAGGGATTTTTTGGCTTGCTGAAACTGATTATTTATTAGGAAATTATCAAGATGCATTAACTAATTTTTTACGAATTACAAATACTGATTTTGAAGAATCTAAAAAATTAACATACAATATTGCATACACATACTTTAAATTGAAAGATTATAAAAACTCAGCAATTTATTTTCAACAATTTTTAGATACTAAATTAAATGACAATAATTTAAATGATGATGCTTCTAACCGATTAGGTGATTCTTATTATGCTTCTAAAGGATTTTTAAAAGCTATTGCTTCATACGAAAAAGTAATTAATGAAGGTGGTGTCGGTGCTGATTATGCACAATATCAAAAAGCTATGAGTTATGGTTTTATGGGTAAAAACAATCTTAAAATTGAAGCTTTTAAAACACTTATTAATGAATATAAAGATTCGCAATTACAAGATGATGCATTATTTCAATTAGCAGCAACTTATACTACTGTAAATAATTCGGCTAAAGCTCAAGAAACTTATGATACTTTATTATCTAAGCATCAAAGTAGTAATTATATTCCTAATGTTCTTTTACGTCAAGGATTATTGTACAATAATGATAATCAAAAGAAAAAAGCTTTAGAGAAATATAAAGAAGTTGTAGCAAAACATCCTAATTCAAAAGAGGCTAAACAAGCTGTTAGCAATGTTAAAAATATTTATATAGATCTTGGAAAAGTAGATGAATATGCTGTTTGGGTTAAAGATGTCATCTTTATAAATGTTACAGATGCAGACCTTGACAATGCAACGTATCAAGCTGCTGAAAATAAATTTTTAGAGAACAATAACACAAAAGCAATTATAGGTTTTAATAAATATCTTAAAGGTTTTCCTTCAGGAATACATGCTTTAAAAGCTCATTTTTATTTAGCACAAGCATATAATAACACGAGTCAATTTAATAATGCAATTCCTAATTATACTTATGTAATTACTAAGGATAAAAATGAATTCACAGAAGAATCTTTAACCAAAATTGCTAAAATATATTTAGAAAAAGAAGATTGGAATAACGGAATAAGTGTACTAGAAAAATTAGAAAAAGCAGCTAATTATCCGCAGAATATTACTTTTGCTCAAAGTAATTTAATGAAAGGTTATTACGAAAGAAAAGAATACTCAAAAGCAATTACTTATGCCGAAAAAGTATTAGCTACTGATAAAATAGATACTAATATTTCTGAAGATGCAAAAGTAATTATTGCACGTTCTGCATTTAAAACCAATGATTTTATAACTGCTGAAGAGTATTTTAATGAAGTTAGCAAAAATGCAACTGGCGAATTAAAAGCAGAAAGTTTATATTATAACGCCTTCTTTTTAAATGAAAATAAAGATTATGAAGCATCAAATAAAGCGGTGCAAAACTTAATCGCCAATTATTCTTCTTATAAATATTGGGGTGTTAAAAGTTACATCGTAATGGCTAAAAATTACTATGCTTTAAATGATGCTTATCAAGCAACCTATATTTTAGAAAATATTATCAAAAATTTTACCGAGCATAAAGATATTACAGAAGAAGCTAGCAATGAGCTTAGAGCTATCAAAAATAAAGAAGCCAAAACAAACGAGTCTATTAATAGCCAAAACTAGAATTTGTTAAAAACAAAAAAGAGTTCAATGATTAAATTAATAAAAAAACACATCCTTTTACTTGTTTTATTTGTAATATCAGTTGCAAATTCACAAGAAAAAAAGTACCCGAAAAAGCAAAAGATAGCATCATAAAAACAGAAGTTGTAAATGTAGTAACATCATATGTTCCTAAAATTACGGATGCTTTTAAAATAAAACAAAAACCATTAATAACACATTCAAAAGAAACTCAGAAAAAAGCACTTGAATACACAATATTCTCTGTGCCTGTAGCTTCTACTTTTATTCCTAAAAGTGGTGTTATGAAAAAAATTGACTTAGGTAAAAGAGAAGAATTATATCCTAATTATCTTTCGCTTGGTTTTGGTACTAAAATGACGCCTTTTGTTGAAGCATATATCAGAAATGAAACTGGTTATGGTGGTGAGTTTGGTGCGCATTTAAAGTTTTTACTTTCTGCCGATCCTGTTGAAGAAATACCTCTTAGTAGTACTTATTATAACGTAGGGTTAAATTTATTCTACGCACAAAATGAGCGTTATTATAGCTGGAAAGCAGGTGTTAATGGAGAACGAAACAAACATAATTGGTATGGTTTACCTACAAATATTTTTCCTACTGAAGCAACAGTTGACAACAAGGCTACAATTAGCCGTATAGAGCCTGAACAAGCATACAACTATTTTAAAGTTTTTGGTGAAATTAAAATGGATGATTCTTCTCTTGAAGAAGTAAAAATGTCCGCTTCTCTTTTTTCTGATATCTTAGAAAGTAGTGAGTTTTTAATCGATGGAAATGCACTATTTAAATTTCCTTTAGATAATATCTATCGTGAATTAAACGACCTACATATAAATACGACTCTAAGTTATTTAGGTACTAGTTTTGAAAATAATTATGAAACTCAAGAGCAATTAAAATATAGCTTTTTTAACTTTGGAGTTCATCCTACTTATAAATTTTTAGCGTATGATATATCTGTAAAAATAGGTGCAAAATCTTATTTTTCTATGGATATGGAAAAAAGTGAAAATCAATTTTTAATCTATCCTGATATTGAAATTTCGTATCCTATTGTAAAAGATGCTTTAGATATTTTTATAGGGGCTTCAGGCGATTTAAAAACAAATACTTATCATAGTTTAGCTACAAAAAATCCATACATCTCTCCTACTCAAAACTTATTACAAACAAATAAGTATGAAGCTTTTGGAGGTATTAGAGGTAAATTAAAGCATCAATTTAGTTATAATATTAAAGGAAGTTATGCCGATATTGAAAATAATCCATTTTTTGCATTGAATCAATCAAAATCAGACGGAACGAACAACGCAGGAACTGACGCTTTTTCTTTCTTAGGATATGAATATGGAAATTCTTTTAAAACAGAATATGATGATATTAAAGCAATCACTTTCTTTGGTGAACTTGCTTTTGATGGAATTAAAAACTTAAGTATTGGATTAAATGGTGAGTTTAATCAATTTACTTTAACAAATGAAGAATTAGAACCTTGGAATACACCCGAAATGAAAGGAGAATTCTTCGGAACTTATAAAACAGGTAAATGGTTTGCAGGTACAAACTTATTTTTTGTTGGAGAACGAAAAGGAAAATTATACAATATTTTACCTGAAAAAACTTTTACTACAGTTAATTTAGAAAGTTATTTTGATATCAATTTTAATGGTGGTTATCATTTTAATGATTCATTTTCTGTATTTTTAAACCTGAACAATGTATTAAACACAAACTATCAAAGATTTAATAGTTTTAATGTACAAGGTTTTCAAGCTATGGCTGGCTTAACTTGGAAATTTGATACTATCTTGTAAAAAATTCAGCCTTAATTATTATAAATATATACCCTCTTAAAAACAACTAAATGAAAAAATTAATATCTTTACTAACACTAATTATAACTTTATTTTCTTGCAGTAGCGACGACAACCTTAATTTTGATGCACAAAACGAAGCTGATATTATTAAATACATTGCTGATAATAATTTAACCGCTAAAAGAAGTAATTCAGGATTATATTATGTCATAGAATCTGAAGGAAATGGTACTAAACCAAGTTCAAACTCAACGGTAACAGTAAATTATAAAGGTTATTTTTTAGATGGAAAAACTTTTGATCAAAATTCAACAGGTTATAAAACTAATTTACAACAAGTAATAGAAGGATGGAGAGAAGGAATTACCTATTTTAAAGAAGGAGGAAATGGTGTTTTATTAATTCCATCTAAATTAGGATACGGAGTATCATCAAACAAACAAATACCTGGAGGTTCTGTTTTAATTTTTGATATCGAATTATTAAAAGTGCATTAAAAACCTATCTTTTTAAATAAAAATATTATTTGATATCAGAATAATATTAATAAAAAAGAGACTTGAAAAAATCATTTTCAAGTCTCTTTTTATCTTTTATAAAATATATTTATTTTATTTTTCAGAAATAATTGCATCTTTTTAAGCTTTAAAAAGTCTACTATATGAACTTAAAAGATAAACATCATGAAATATAAAAATCAATGTACTTGTAATTGTAACGGATGTAAAACAGGAAGCTGTTCTAATTGTACTTGCGAAAACTGTTCTTGCAATAATTGTAATTGCTAAATCTAATATTTGTTAACTTTTGTCGTTACAAGGCACAAATTAATTTTGGCTTTGTAATGACATTTTTTGTAAATTTATAAAATGACGACAAATCAAGTTTGGAAAAAATATGCTGATGATGTTAAATACTTTATCTTAAGTAAGGTTAAAAGTACTACAGCTACGGATGATATTTTGCAAGACACTTTTATCAAAATACACACAAAACTACATACCTTAAAAGATATCACTAAGTTAAAATCTTGGATTTTTACCATTGCTAGAAACGCTATAATGGATTATTTTAAAAGTACCAATAAAACTTTTGAATTGGCTAATTTTGAAACGGAAACAATCATAAAAGAAGAAATACATACTGAACAAGATTGTTTACGTGGCATCTTAAAAAACTTACCTAAAACATATAGAGATCCTTTATTTTTATCAGATATTAAAGGCTTAAAACAACAAGAAGTTGCTGATACTCTAAAACAAAGTTTATCAACTACTAAATCGCAAATTCAACGCGCTAGAAAACTAATAGCAAAAGGTTTTATGGACTGTTGTGGTTTTGTATTAAATGAAGATGGTAAACTCGTTGGAGAAATACAAGATAAAGGTGATTGTAAAGTTTGTGGGTAATATCTGAAATCAATATAAAAAAGTATCACATAAAAAAACCTCAATCTTAAAAAAGATTGAGGTTTTTTAGTGGGGAGAGCAGGATTCGAACCTGCGAAGTCGTAAGACAACGGAGTTACAGTCCGTCCCAGTTGGCCGCTTTGGTATCTCCCCAAAGCTTTGCAAAAAAACAAAAGCTTCTCTTATAAGAAGAGAAGCTTTTTAGTGACCGGGCTGGGGCTCGAACCCAGGACCCTCTCCTTAAAAGGGAGATGCTCTACCAACTGAGCTACCAGGTCATTGTTTGTTTTCTGCTTAGCGGTTGCAAATATACAAGCTATTTTCAATCTTACAAAACTTTTTTATAAAAAATTTAAACTATTTTTAAAACCTTTTTATATACTATTGTTTTACAATTGCTTAACATTACAATTATTTTTCTAATAAATAAGCTTGACGTACTTTTTTAAACAAATTAGACGAATACACGAAGTCTACCACTGCTTCATTCTCTGTTCTAAAAATTTCTTTCTGTGAACCTTCCCATGCTTTTAAGCCATTTTGAAGAAAAACGATCTTCTCTCCTATTTCCATCACAGAATTCATATCATGTGTATTAATAATAGTTGTTATTTTATACTCATCTGTAATTTCTTGAATTAAGTTATCTATTACCGTTGCTGTTTGTGGGTCTAAACCTGAGTTAGGCTCATCACAAAATAAATATTTAGGATTCATAACAATTGCTCTTGCAATGGCTACTCGTTTTTGCATTCCTCCTGATAATTCCGCTGGAAATTTTTTATTCGAGTTTTCTAAGTTTACACGATTTAAAACAAAATTAACTCTGTCTAACATTTCACTTTCTGACTGCTTGGTAAACATTTTTAAAGGAAACATAATATTTTCTTCAACTGTTTGCGAATCAAATAAAGCACTTCCTTGAAAAACCACGCCTATTTCTTTACGGAAATTTCGCTTATCTTTTGGCTTCATTTCTGTATTTACTCTACCATCATAAACAACAGTACCTTTTTCAGGAATGTGTAATCCTATTAATGATTTTAAAAAAACAGTTTTTCCTGAACCACTTTTCCCTATAATTAAACTAGTTTCTCCAGGTAAAAAAGTAGTGCTAATTCCTTTTAAAATTTCAACACCGTTAAAACCTTTATATAAGTTATTTACTTCTATCATTTATGTTAATAACATTTGAGTTAATAAATAATTCGCAATTACAATAAGTACGGTTGTCCAAACTACAGATTGTGTACTCGCCTTACCTACTTCTAACGAACCTCCTTTAACATAATAACCATGATATGCAGGAACTGTTGCTATTAAAAAGGCGAAAATTAATGTTTTTATCATGGCATAGGTTATCAAAAATGGGTTAAAATCCATTTGTATTCCTATAATATAATCTACACCTGAGAATAACCCTGAAAGCATTCCTGTAAGCCAACCTCCAAAAATCCCTAGAAACATTGCTAAAACTATCAGAAAAGGATAAAAAAATATGGTCGCTATTATTTTAGGTAATACTAAATAATTTAAAGAATTAATTCCCATTACCTCTAAAGCATCAATTTGCTCTGTAACTCTCATAGAACCGATACTTGATGTAATATACGACCCTACTTTTCCTGCTAAAATAATAGAACAGAATGTAGGTGCAAACTCTAAAATCATAGAACGTTTAGCCGCAAATCCTATTAATGAATCTGGAATAAAAGGACTATCTAAACTTAAAGCGGTTTGCAATGCTATTACACCACCTATAAAAAATGAAATAAACGAAATAATACCTAACGATTTAAGTCCTAATTCATCAATTTCTCTAAACAAAGCTTCTTTAAAAACACGTGAACGTTGTGGTTTTGTAAAAACTTGTTTTAGCATTAAAATATACTTACCTGTATGTTCAATGTAGTTCATTTAAACGAATCTATTTTTCTTTTTGCTAAAGTATTAAAAAACCATTAACTCTTAGCTTTATTATCAGTTTTAGTATGCTTTTCTTCCTACCTTTGGATTTATAACTTTTAAAATTTAGAATGAAAAAATTAGTCCCCATAGCTATTTTAGCTATCGTTTGTTTATCTAGTTTTACTACTATCAAAAAGAAAACACCTAAAAAACCTAAACTAGTTGTAGGTATTGTTATTGATCAAATGCGTTATGATTACCTTACTCGCTTTGCTACTAAATACGGTAAAGATGGTTTTAATCGCCTATTAAAAAGTGGTTTTTCGCTTGAAAATGCACACTATAACTACATTCCTACTTATACTGCTGTTGGACATGCTTCTATTTATACGGGTACAACACCTGTAAATCATGCAATAATCAGTAATTATTGGTATGATAAATTTTTAAAAGAAACTATTTATTGTGTTGATGATAGTAATTATAAAACTATTGGAAACGATGGTAAAGGCGGGAAAAAATCGCCAAAAAGAATGTTAAGTACAAGTATTACCGATCAATTAAGATTAGCCCAAAACATTGAACGGAAAAACTATTGGTATCGCTATAAAAGATCGTTCGGCTATTTTACCTGCGGGTCACACAGCAAATGCGGCTTATTGGTTTGATGGCGGTAGTAAAGGTGATTGGATTACCTCTTCGTATTATATAGATAAACTACCTAATTGGGTTCGAAAATTTAATCAAGATAAAATAATTGACACCTATTTAAGTCAGCCATGGGAAACATTATATGATATAAATACTTACACCGAAAGTATTACCGATGACAACAATTTTGAAGAACCTTTTAAAGGAGAAAAAAAACCTGTATTCCCTCATAATATCCCTGAATTAAGAAGTAAAAATAAAAATTACAGTATTATAAAAGGAATTCCTGCTGGAAACTCATTAACTACCGATTTTACAAAAGCAGCTATTATTGGCGAAAACTTAGGGAAATCTAATTATACCGATTTTTTAACGGTTAGTTATTCTTCTACTGATTATGTTGGTCATCAATTTGGTGTTGCATCAAAAGAAACTCAAGATACTTATTTACGTTTAGATAAAGATTTAGCATCTCTTTTTAAATTTTTAGATACTCAAATTGGAAAAGGAAATTACACTTTGTTTTTAACTGCCGATCATGCTGCGGTACAAGTGCCTTCTTATTTGCAATCGGTTAAAATTCCTGCAAATTATTTTAGTTATAAAAAATTCAAAGTGTTTGTAAATAATATCACGAAAAAATATTTTAATTCAGATGATTTAGTAGAAAATATTTCAAACTTTCAGATTTTTTTAAATAAAGATAAAATTGAAACCTTGAATTTAACTAAAAATGAAGTAGCTCAAAAAATTGCTGATGAAGTAATTAATTACAAAGGCATCTACAAAACGGCAACAGCCAGGACTTTACAAACAACCTCTTTTACTTCGGGTATTTTAAACTCGTTACAAAACGGATATAATCAAAAGTTTTCAGGCGATGTAATGCTTGTTCCTACTCCATCAACGGTTAGTTATCCTAAAAAAGGAACTACACACGGTTCAGGATATTCGTATGATACACATATTCCTATCATTTTTTATGGAAATGGAATTAAAAAAGGTTCTTCAAAAAAGAAATACGAAATTATAGATATTGCTCCAACACTTTCGAATTTACTTCAAATTGAATTTCCGAATGGTGCTACTGGAAAAATTATAGAAGAAGTTTTAAACTAATAAAAAAGGCACTCAATGAGTGCCTTTCTTTTTTTCAAATAATATACAATATGTAAAAGGGGATTATTTTAACTTCTTATACTTTAAAATCAAAATTGTTTTTTATTATCTAACATTGATAATACTTCTATAAAACACGTTTCTATATAGTTAGACACGATTTTTCACAAAAGGTCACATTTTTATTCTGATTTATTTAAAATAATAAGTGCTGCAATAACCCCAGGTATCCAACCGCAAAGGGTTAGTAAAAATACAATTAATACTGATCCACAACCTTTTCCTAGAACCGATAACGGTGGAAAAACAATTGCTAATAAAACTCTTAATAAACTCATATTTTCTTTGTTGATATACTATATAAAGACTCTTATATTCAATTTTTGTTACAGTTATTCTTATTTTTTTATTGATAACAAAACCAAGAGTCTGTTTAAATTTCATTTAAAAACATTTTATAGTTGAAAAACCAAATATGTAAAGCTCAATTTATTTCAGCTTTACATCCTGATTTGCCGTAGTTCTTGACTTTATGAGGTGCTTAACTAAATATAATATCTACGTAATTGAATAACGAAAATAATAAACAACAAAAAAGCCTCACTAAATTAATAGTGAAGCTTTGAGTGAGCCCTGGAGGATTCGAACCTCCGACCGCCTCCTTAGAAGGGAGGTGCTCTATCCAGCTGAGCTAAGAGCCCGTAGTTTTAAAGTTGCTACGTACAACTGTGTCGGGGTGGCAGGATTCGAACCTGCGACCTCCTCGTCCCAAACGAGGCGCGATGACCGGGCTACGCTACACCCCGAATAGTCATCTTAATTGCGGAGAGACAGGGACTCGAACCCTGGAACCAGTTACCCGGTTACAGATTAGCAATCTGCTGCATTACCACTCTGCCATCTCTCCTGAGTGCTTCAAAACCACTAAAATTAATAGTTTAGAATTGCGAGTGCAAATATACATCTAATTAAAAGTTCTCACAAGTTTTTTTTGAAAAAATTTTAATCAATCAGGATATTCTATTCGTAAGTGATAGATACTCATTAACTTACTTTTAATAATTTTTTTTATTTTTTCTATCTCTCTAAAGGTAATATCTGAATTTACGAACTGATTATCGCTTTTTTGCTTATCAATAATTTTATCTATTAAATTATCTATAGATTGGGCAGTCGGGGTTTTTAAACTTTTTGAAGCAGCTTCAGCCGCATCACACATCATTAAAATTGCAGTTTCTTTAGAAAAAGGAATTGGTCCTCGGTATTGAAAGTTTTTAATATCGACTTCTCCATCAGAATTATTTTCTAATTCTTGCTTATAAAAATAATAAGTAACTGTTGTTCCGTGATGCGTTCTAATAAAATCGATAATTCTGTCTGGTAATTTATGCTTCTTTGCTATTTCGATTCCTTTAATAACATGTTCTAAAATTATTTGAGCGCTATCTTTAGGTGATAAATCGTTGTGTGGATTTACTCCTGTCGATTGATTTTCGCCAAAATATATTGGATTTGCTATTTTACCTATATCATGATATAAAGCTCCTGTTCTTACTAACATTGAATTTGCGCCTATTTCATTTGCTGCGGCTTCGGCTAAATTTGCAACCTGCATAGAATGCTGAAAAGTTCCTGGAGCTTTTTCATTTAAATCTCTTAATAATTTAGAATTTGTATTTGATAATTCTAACAAAGTAACATCTGAAACTAATCCAAATAATTTTTCATAAAAATAAATAAAGAATACCGCTAAAAATGATAATAATCCGTTTGCAGCAAATAATCCAAAATACATCCAATTTATCTTATCGGCACTCCCCTCTTTTAAAATAGAAAAAGCAAAATAAGTAATCATATAAATTAAAGTAATTCGTCCTATCGAAATAAACAAACTAGCTCTTTTATATAACTCTGAAACAGTTAATATTGTTACAATACCTGCAATAATATGTAGGTATATAAACTCAAAACTATTAGGCACAATAAATCCTAATAGTAATACAGTAAGTACGTGTGTAAAAAAACCTAATCTGGCATCAAAAAAAGTTTTTAATACTATTGGCAAAATACTTAAAGGAACAACATATAAAAAACTTGAGTTATATTTTACAACTAAAGTTTGTATTAAAATCATTAGAAAAACATTGAAAAAAATAAAGGTTACTTTATTATTATCATTAAATATTTCTGAGCGATATTTTTCTAAAAATAACAACAGCATTAACAATGCTAATGCAACTAAAATAGTATATCCAAAAACAATCCAATTATAATTAGACTTTGTTAAAAGTTGTGAACTTGATGCTTTTTCATACGATTTTAAAATAGTTAACGTCCTTCCTTCTACAATACCTCCTTTTAAGACTATTAATTCTCCTTTAGAAACTTTTCCTTTTGCATAAGAGATACTTTTTAAGGCTTCATTTAACTCTTTTTCGCTGTATTTAACATCAAATACTACATTTGATTGAATAGCTTCAGATAAAATATTTAAAATAATATTTTTTTGATAAACATCAACTTCAATAATATTCTCTGAAATAAGTTTTAATACATCTTTCGATTGTACTAATTTTGAAAAAAGAATATCATCAATAGAGTTTCCTTTTCGTAAAACGATAAGTTCTTCTTCATTAGCTTTTGTTATACTTGCATCATCTAAAAACCCATATTCATATATTTTATGAATAATATCTGCACCTATTTTTTTTAAAATAACAACATCTTTAATTGATAACGAGTCATAAGTTATTAACTTATCATTATAAACCTTTAATACTTTTGCTGAAACTTTTTGATCATAAACAAAATACTTTTTAATATTAGCCTTAATTTCATTAGTTTCCTGCCTAACTTCAGCTGTTGTTTTTTCAATAGCAAAATCGAATGGAGCATATAAATTTTCATACTGCCAAGGTTTTGCTTGTGTGTAATTATATTTAAACTGTCCTCTTTTAGGAAATAAATATACGATTGCAACTACCGAAATCAAAAACAATAATACTTTATAAATAATAGCATTATTCTTATATAACTTATTTATAAAATCGTTCATTTTTTATATTTAGAAGTGTAAATATAACCTTTCTCTATTATTTGAGTACTTGTTATAAAATGGTTATTTTAGCAGAAGAAATTATACCCAAACATATGAAAGAAGTAGTTATTGTATCAGTTGCAAGAACACCAATCGGTAGTTTTTTAGGATCTTTATCAACCATACCCGCACCAAAATTAGGTGCTGTAGCAATTAAAGGTGCTTTAGATAAAATCAAATTAAACCCTGCAATGGTTGAAGAAGTTTTTATGGGAAATGTAGTTTCTGCTGGTTTAGGTCAAGCACCTGCACGTCAGGCAGCTATTTTTGCTGGAATACCTAATACTGTACCTTGTACTACTATAAATAAAGTATGTTCATCAGGAATGAAAGCTATCATGTTAGCCGCTCAAACAATTGCTTTAGGTGATGCTGAAATTGTAGTTGCTGGTGGTATGGAAAACATGAGTATGATTCCTCATTATCAACACGCTAGAACAGGGACTAAATTTGGTGCTATTACTATGGAAGATGGCTTACAAAAAGATGGCTTAGTTGATGCTTATGAACAAGTAGCTATGGGAGTTTGTGCTGATGAATGTGCCGTTGTTCATGATTTTTCTAGAGAAGATCAAGATGCTTTTGCTATCGAATCTTATAAACGTTCTGCAAATGCCTGGAACGAAGGTAAATATGCGGATGAAATTGTACCAGTAGAAATACCTCAACGTCGTGGTGAACCAATTATTTTTTCTGAAGATGAAGAATATAAAAATGTAAAAATGGAGAAAATTCCTGCTTTACGTGCTGCTTTCACAAAAGAAGGAACGGTAACTGCTGCAAATGCTTCTACTATTAATGATGGTGGCGCAGCATTAGTGTTAATGTCTGCTGAAAAAGCTGTGGAATTAAACATCACTCCTTTAGCTAAAATAAAAGGATATGCCGATGCAGCTCACGAACCAAAATGGTTTACAACTGCACCTGCCAAAGCTTTACCAAAAGCCTTATCAAAAGCAAATATTTCAATTGATGATGTTGATTGTTTCGAATTAAACGAAGCCTTTTCTATTGTAGGTTTAGCAAATATGAAAATTTTAGGATTATCTGCTGATAAAGTAAATGTAAATGGTGGAGCTGTTTCTTTAGGACATCCTTTAGGTGTTTCTGGAGCAAGAATTGTTATTGCTTTAACATCAATATTAAAACAAAATAACACTAAAATTGGAGCAGCTGCTATTTGTAATGGTGGTGGTGGTGCTAGCGCAATGGTAATCGAAAGAATATAAATTTTAATAAAAAAGATAAATGCAATTAACCTCTTTCGGAATTTGTAATTTAAGTATAATACCACTTCGATTAGAACCTTCTGATGCTTCAGAAATGGTCAATCAATTATTATTTGGTGAACATTTTAAAGTGTTAGAAAAAACTGGAAGCTGGGTTAAAATTAGACTAGCTTTTGATAATTACGAAGGTTACATCGACCATAAACAATACGAAGAAATTACAGAAGATATTTATAATTCTTTATCCAAAGAAAATAAAAGTTACGCTGGTGAATTAATTGATTTTATTAGCGATAAAAAAGGTTATTTAACTACAATTCCATTAGGAGCTAGACTTCCTTTTCTTCAAAATAAAAAAATTAATATAAACAATACTTTTTA
The DNA here is from genome assembly GCF_027941775.1 of Tenacibaculum pacificus. Taxonomy (NCBI): domain Bacteria; kingdom Pseudomonadati; phylum Bacteroidota; class Flavobacteriia; order Flavobacteriales; family Flavobacteriaceae; genus Tenacibaculum; species Tenacibaculum pacificus. The sequence goes on from NZ_CP115917.1 coordinate 2,225,956, forward strand.
TTCTTATGAAGGAAAAGTTTATCATCAAAAATTAGAAAAATTAGCAATTATTGAAACTGCTTTTCTATTTTTAAATACGCCATATTTATGGGGTGGAAAATCTCCTTTTGGTATTGATTGTTCTGGTTTTACACAAATTGTCTATAAATTATGTGGTTATAATTTATTACGTGATGCAAGAGAGCAAGCTACTCAAGGTAGAAGTTTAAATTTCATTCAAGAAAGTGAACCTGGCGATTTAGCTTTTTTTGATAATGAAGAAGGTAAGATTACACACGTTGGTATTATTTTAAAAGATAATAATATTATTCACGCACATGGTAAAGTTCGTATTGATAAATTAGATCATAGTGGTATTTATAATGTAGATACTAATAATCATACACATAAATTAAGGGTTATAAAACGTTATTTTTAAATAATTTTTAATTAAAACAAGAATATAAAAAAACCGAAACTCCAAAAGTTTCGGTTTTTTTTATGATATTAAATAAAATCTATTTCATTGATTTATATAAAGTTCTAAATTCAGTTGCTTTCGCTTCCATTTCTAAAACTTCGTATAAGTTCATTAATGTTTTAACAGTATCACTATTTCTTTTTATAGCATCTGCTTTTTCTAAAAATGGCAATGCTTCTTTATAAACTTCTTTCTGTTCTAATGCTAATGCATCATACTTTTTAAAGTTATCTAAATTCTTATTCATCTGCTCAACAATTGCTTTATCTTTATTCAATACAACAACTGCTAAATTCATATAAGCATCTCCGTAATCAGGTTTTAACTCAATTGCTTTTTTGTAATATCCTTTAGCCTCATCTACCATACCTTCATTAAAGTTAACAACACCTAAGTTATAATATAATGTTGGGTTTGTAGGGTCTAAATCAATAGCTTCTTTCATTAAAGCTCCAAATTTATCCATTTGTTTAAGCTTGATATACATATCAGCTTCGTTTAATAATAAATTTAAATCTTTCGGATTTGCTTTTCTTGCTTCTACTAATGCTTCAATAGCTTCATCAGTTTTACCTTGTTCTTTTAATAACAAAGCAATATTTTTTACAATAAGAGCATTTTTAGATTCTGTAGATTTATTTTCAGGTTTAATATATTTTTTAGACCTAACCATTAAATCTCTTTGTTGCTTTGAACCTAAATTTTCTACTTCACCAGTTAAAGTACTAGTTGCTAAGTATTGAGTTTCAACACCTGTATAACCAACTTTTCTTAACTCCTTATAATATTTAATAGCAGTATCATACTCTTTAGCTTGCGTCGCTGAAATTGCTGCATTGTAAGCAAATGAAGTATCTTTAGGACTTAGCAGATATGTTAAATAAAAATTATCTGCTGCACTTTTATAATCTTTTTTATTATTATATAAATCAACGGCTTTTCCTGATACGTCTTGAATCATTTGACTCAATATAGGTTTTGCTTGTGCACTATATTTATTATTAGCAATCACCGACAATGACTTAAAAGAAGAAGCTGCTTCTACATAATTTTTTGTTGCTGCTAATGCTTGTCCTTTTAAAAAGTAAAATTTAGATGTATATTTATCTTGGCCGCTATTCATTACTGTTTCTTGTGCCGAATTTAGTATTGTAATAGCCGTTTTAAAGTCTTGTTTTTTTATAGCTTTCTCTGCTGATTTTAATTCTGATTTCTGAGCCACTAAACCTAATGACATTAAACCTAATGAAAGCGTTACTAGTTGTTTGTTCATCTTAATTATAAATTTATTGTTATTCTTGATCTTCGTTTGTATTATTTTCAATTTCCGTGCCAGTTTCTGTTTGAGCCTCTTCGACTACTTCAATTTCTTCTGATACCTCTTCTTCTTCACGCATTACTTTTGCTACTGCAGCAATACTATCTGTTTCTTTAATATTAATTAAACGAACACCTTGTGTTGCACGACCCATTACACGTAAATCTTCAACAGCCATACGAATTGTAAGTCCCGATTTATTAATAATCATTAAATCATTTGAATCATCTACGTTTTTAATCGCTACTAATTCTCCTGTTTTTTCTGATATATTTAAAGTTTTTACACCTTTTCCACCACGGTTTGTTACACGGTAATCTTCTAATTTAGATCTTTTTCCGTATCCTTTTTCAGAAACCACTAAAATATTACTGTCCATATCATTTACAGCAATCATTCCTATTACCTCATCTTTATCACGTTGTAAACTTATCCCACGAACTCCAGATGCAGTTCTTCCCATCGGACGAGTTTTAGCTTCTTCAAAACGGATAGATTTACCCGATTTTAATGCTAACATTACCTGACTATCTCCAGTAGTTAATTTAGCTTCTAAAAGCTCATCACCTTCTTTAATAGTAATCGCATTAATTCCATTAGTTCTTGGACGAGAATATTGTTCTAAAGAAGTCTTTTTAACTTGTCCTTTTTTAGTTGCCATAATTACGTAACGACTATTGATGTACTCTTCATCTTTTAAGTCTTCAGTAACTAAAAATGCTTTAACTTTGTCATCAGGTTCAATGTTGATTAAGTTTTGCATTGCTCTACCTTTGGTATTCTTTCCTCCTTCGGGGATTTCATACACTCTCATCCAGAATACTTTTCCTTTTTGAGTAAAGAACATCATATACTGATGATTTGTTCCAACAAATAAATGCTCTAAGAAATCCTCATTACGAGTAGTTGCTCCTTTTTGACCACGTCCACCTCTGTTCTGAACTTTATATTCATCAAGATTCGTACGTTTTACATATCCTGCATGCGAAATAGTAACTACAACTTTAGAGTTTGGTATCATATCTTCGATACGCATATCTCCACCAGCATAATGAATTACAGAACGACGTTCATCACCATATTTATCTCTAATATGAGTTAATTCATCTGTAATTATTTGATAACGTCTTGGTTCGTTCGCTAAAATATCTTTTAAATCGATAATAGTTAACATTATTTCATCAAACTCACCACGTAATTTATCTTGCTCTAAGCCTGTTAATTGACGTAAACGCATTTCAACAATGGCTTTAGCTTGAATTTCAGTTAATTCAAAACGCTTGATTAAACTCTCACGAGCTTCATCACCATTTTTAGAGGCACGGATAATTTTAATTACCTCATCAATATTATCTGAAGCAATAATTAATCCTTCTAAAATATGGGCTCTTGCTTCAGCTTTCTTTAATTCAAATTCTGTTCTACGAACAATAACTTCACGTCTATGTTCTACAAAATAATGAATTAATTCTTTTAAGTTTAATTGTTCAGGACGACCATTTACAAGTGCAATATTATTAACACTAAATGATGTTTGTAACTGAGTATATTTAAACAATTTATTTAAAACGATATTAGGAATTGCATCACGCTTTAAAACATAAACAATACGCATTCCGTTTCTATCAGATTCATCACGAATATTCGCAATTCCTTCTAATTTTTTATCATTAACTAACTCCGCAGTTTTTTTAATCATTTCTGCTTTGTTCACCTGATAAGGAATTTCAGTAACAACGATACATTCTCTTCCTTTTACTTCTTCGAAACTAGTTTTAGCACGCATCACAATACGCCCTCTACCAGTATGAAAAGCATCACGTACACCTTCATAACCATAAATAGTTCCTCCTGTAGGAAAATCTGGCGCTTTGATGTGTTCCATTAGCTCATCAATTTCAATATCGTTATTTTCGATATAAGCAATAGTACCGTTAACAACTTCTGTTAAATTGTGTGGTGCCATATTTGTTGCCATACCTACTGCAATACCTGACGCACCGTTTACTAATAAGTTAGGAATACGAGTTGGTAATACCGTTGGTTCTTGTAAAGTATCATCAAAATTTAAACGATGATCAACAGTATCTTTTTCAATATCAGCAAGCATATCTTCTGATATTTTCTGCATTCTTACCTCAGTATAACGCATTGCTGCTGGAGAATCTCCATCAACAGAACCGAAGTTTCCTTGCCCATCAACCATCATATAACGTACACTCCAACTTTGTGCCATACGAACCATAGAATCATATACAGAAGTATCTCCGTGTGGGTGATACTTACCAAGTACTTCCCCTACAATTCTTGCAGATTTTTTATATGATCCTGTTGCCTTAATACCTAGTTCGTGCATACCGAATAAAACTCTTCGATGAACTGGTTTTAAACCATCTCTTACATCTGGTAATGCTCTTGATACAATAACGGACATCGAATAATCGATATACGCTGATTTCATTTGCTCTTCAATGTTGATAGGAATCAACTTTTCGCCATCTGCCATATATATTTGTTTAAAATATTAGTTGTCATTTTCATTTTAAAAAAAATGAACTTTAATTTATAAAACTCATTTCCAAAATACGCTAAAATCAGCTGTACTTTTTAAAACATTGCAAGATACCACAAAGCCTTCTTTTATACAAAATTTATACTTATTGTTTTAACCAAGCTTATCAGTAGTTTTTAAACATTAACAGCGTATATTTAACACGACAGAATGTGTCTCAAAAATTATTGGCATTTTTTTTGTTATCTTTAAAGAAAAAAAGTTACTAACTTTACACTTATACAAATTAAATTTATGGAAGATAATTTTTCACCACAGGTTAAAGATGTAATTACTTTTAGTAAAGAAGAAGCCTTACGATTAGGTCATGATTTTATTGGAACAGAACATCTATTGCTAGGTTTGATTAAAAAAGGAGACGGTAAAGCAATCGAAATCTTAACTACTTTTGATGTAGATTTAGAATTGATGCGCAATAAATTAGAAAAATTAAACCCGGCTATATTATCAATAGCAAGTATCGAAAAAAAGAACTTGCACCTTACTAGACAAGCAGAAAAAGCAATAAAAACTACGTTTTTAGAAGCTAAATTATATCAAAGTAATTCAATTGACACGGCACATTTACTATTATGTATTTTACGTAATGAAAATGATCCTGCTACAAAATTACTTCAAAAATATGATGTAACTTACGAAGATGCTAAAGCACTTTATAAAGAACTTCATATAGATGACGATGAATTTTCGTCTCCAATCGCTGAAACACCTTCTGAAGATGAGCCATCTAGAGATAAACAAAATCCTTTTGGTCAACAATCTTCAAAAGGAAAACAAGTAAAGAGTTCTAAAACACCTGTTTTAGACAATTTTGGTCGTGATTTAACAGCATTCGCAATTGCAGGTAAATTAGATCCTGTTGTTGGACGTATAAAAGAAATTGAACGTGTTTCTCAAATTTTAAGCAGAAGAAAGAAAAATAATCCAATGTTAATTGGAGAACCTGGTGTTGGTAAATCTGCAATTGCAGAAGGTTTAGCTTTAAGAATTGTAGAACGAAAAGTGTCAAGAATTTTATTTGATAAACGAATTGTTTCTTTAGATTTAGCGAGCTTAGTTGCTGGAACAAAATACAGAGGGCAGTTTGAAGAACGTATGAAAGCATTAATGAATGAGTTAGAAAAGAATGATGATATCATTTTATTTATTGATGAAATTCACACCATTGTTGGTGCAGGAGGCGCAACAGGTTCTTTAGATGCTTCAAATATGTTGAAACCTGCTTTAGCTCGTGGAGAAATTCAATGTATTGGTGCTACAACTTTAGATGAATTCAGAACAAATATTGAAAAAGATGGCGCTTTAGAACGTCGTTTTCAAAAAGTAATCGTAGAGCCTACAACTGTTGAGGAAACGATACAAATTTTACATAATATTAAAGGGAAATATGAAGCGCATCATCAAGTATCATTTACTGATGAAGCTATAGAAGCCTGTGTAAAACTTACAAATCGTTATATGACAGATCGTTTTTTACCTGACAAAGCTATTGATGCTTTAGATGAAGCAGGGTCTAGAATTCATATCACAAATATTGTTGTACCTCAACAAATTTTAGAACTAGAGGCTAAATTAGAAGAAATTCGTAAACAAAAAACGAGAGCAGTTAGCGGACAAAAATATGAAGAAGCTGCAAAGCTTCGTGATGATGAAAAAAACATTGAAACAGCTTTAGTATCCGCTGAAAATCAATGGGAAGAAGACGCTAAATTAAATAGAGAAATTGTTACTGAAGATAATGTTGCCGAAGTAGTTTCTATGATGACAGGGATTCCTGTAAACAGAGTTGCAGAAGCAGAAAGTCATCGTTTAGCTGATTTACCTAATATGATTAAAGGTAAAGTTATCGGGCAAGATGAAGCAGTTACCAAAGTTGTAAAAGCAATACAACGTAATCGTGTTGGATTAAAAGATCCTAACAAACCTATTGGGTCGTTTATATTTTTAGGTTCAACAGGAGTTGGAAAAACACAATTAGCAAAAGTATTAGCTCGTGAATTATTTGACTCTACTGACTCTTTAATTAGAATTGACATGAGTGAATACATGGAAAAATTTGCTATCTCTAGATTAATTGGAGCGCCTCCAGGATACGTCGGATACGAAGAAGGTGGACAATTAACCGAAAAAGTTAGAAGAAAACCTTATTCTGTAATTCTTTTAGATGAAATTGAAAAAGCACATCCTGATGTATTTAATATGCTTTTACAAGTGTTAGATGATGGACATATCACTGACAGTCTTGGAAGAAAAATTGACTTTAGAAATACTATTATTATTATGACTTCTAATATCGGAGCTCGTAAAGTAAAAGAATTTGGTTCAGGTGTTGGTTTTGGTACTTCATCAAAAAAAGATCAAGAAGATGCTCATGTAAAAAGTATTATTGAAGGTGCTTTAAAAAAATCATTTGCACCCGAATTTTTAAATCGTATTGATGATGTTATTATTTTCAATTCATTAGAACGTGAAGATATTCATAAAATTATTGACATTGAATTAGAAAAACTTTTAAGTCGTATTGCTGATTTAGGATATAAATTAATACTTAACGAAAAAGCAAAAGATTATATTGCTGATAAAGGTTTTGATAAAAAATATGGTGCAAGACCTTTAAAAAGAGCAATTCAAAAATATATTGAAGATGCTTTAGCTCAAGAAATTGTAAATTCTAAATTAGATGAAGGTGATACTATCACTATGGATTTAGATGAAAAAAATAATAAACTTGTTATCAATATAGAAAAAGGTACAAAAACGGAAGAATCTCGTACAGAAATAGAAGAATAACCATTAAAAAAACTCCTAAGTTTACTACTTAGGAGTTTTTTTAATAACCTATCATAAAAAATAGTGTTAAAACAAAGCTGTTTTAAAGAGAAAAAAATTAAATTCCTGTTAAAATCTTTGATAAAAAATCTAAAAAAAGTAACTTTGACAGCTTATTTTAAATAAATAGTAAATGATGAAAAAAATACTACTTTTAGCCTTAATAGCAATTACTATTTCGTCTTGTGAAAAAGAAGAAGAAAAACCGGTAAAAGATTATCTTGTTTTATCAGGAACAATTAAAAACTTCAAAAAAAGAGAAATTAATTTAATAGGTCTTAACTTTGAAAAAAAGATAAAAGTTGATAAAAAAACAGGTTCTTTTTCTGATACTATACAAATTAATAGAGATAATTACTATGCACTTATACTTAAGAAAGGAAGAGTAAGTTTAGACTTATACCTTAAAGATACTGTAGATGCAAATATAATTGCTGATTATAAAGATATTAATGAGGTTAATTTTACAGGAACTAACGCTAATATTAATAAATATTTAGCTGATAAAAAGATAACATTTTCTAAAATTCTAGTAAATGCAAACAAATTATTCTCTTTAGATGAAAGTGATTTTTTAGATAAAATGAAAGAATATAAAGATGCTTTAATTGAGTTATCAGTTTCTAATAATTTACCTACAGATTTCTTGAAAAAAGAAGTTAAAAGTATTGAATATGAATATTTAAGAAACTTAAGTAATTACCAAGATTACTATGGTGCTTTAACAGAAAATGAAGATTTTACAGTTTCTGAAGATTTCCCTGATCCTCTTAAAAATTTCAATTACAGTAGTGGTGATGATTATGTAAGCTCATATTCTTACCGTAAAATGTTAGAAACCCAACTATACGCTATAGCACAAGAAAAAAACGAAGAAGGTGGTGATTTTCCTTTAACTTATTTAGAAACTGTAGAAACAATAGTTAATGATAGTTTAGCTAAAAATGATTTAATATACAAAAAGGCTAAAAATGATATCACTTATACTGATAATTTAAAAGAGTATCATGATAAATTTATGACATACTCTACTAATAAAGAGCATAAAGAATTTATTTCAAAAACATATAACATATTAAAAACAACTGCTAAAGGACAACCCGCACCAAAGTTTTCAAATTTTGAAAATTATAATGGAGGAACAACTTCTTTAGATGATTTATTAAATAAAGGAAACTATTTATACATTGATGTTTGGGCAACTTGGTGTGCTTTTTGTAAAAGAGAAATTCCTTTACTAAAAAATTTAGAAGAAGAGTACCACGGAAAAAATATTACGTTTGTAAGTATTAGTGTTGATGATAAAAAGCAACATGAAAAATGGAAACAAACAATAATTGATAGAGAAATGACTGGAATACAGTTGTTTAGCGGTAAAAAACAAGGGGATTTAGAATGGGCCCAAAAATTCTTAATAAAAGGATTGCCTAAATTCATTATTATTGATCCTAATGGAAATATTGTAAGTCCTAATGCACCTGCACCTTCTCAAGGAGAAAAGTTAATTGACATATTTGATGAATTAGGTATATAAATCATCATTTCAAAAACTAAAAAAAACCGCTAATTAGCGGTTTTTTTTAGTTTTATACCAAATGAATTAAGAGTTATTTTTTATTATGACTTTACTTTTAAACTCCATTCAAATTGAAATTTAGATACAGAAATACCATCTTCATTAATTCCTTCCGATGTAACTAAAATAGTTTGCCCTTCACCTGTTTCAATCGATTTTTGAATTGCTCTTTTTATAACCAATCCATCATTACATTTAAAATAAATTCTACCTGTAGCTTTTTTAGTAAAAGTAGCATTCATATTAGTTACTAACATGGATACTTTTCTATTAGATTTATCAATAGCCTGCATCACTAAAATACCTGTAGATAACTCGGCTGCCATTCCTTGTACCGCCCAAAACATACTATTAAAAGGATTCTGATTTATCCAACGATGTTTTACGCTTACTTCTGATTTTTCATCAGAAATAAACTTAACTCTAATTCCACAGATATATGCAGAAGGCAATTTAAATAAAGTGAAAAAATTTATTTTTCGAGGTGTAAACTTCATTAGAACTGTGTTTGTAGGCAATTTACAGCTTTTTTTTGAAAATTACATGAGTATATAGCATCTAAAGAAATGTTAATAAAATGTTAATTATAGTACTATGTAATACAAAGTACCTTTTAAAAGATATATATTTGCATAATCAAGTAGTATAAAAAATATAACCGTACAAAACAACAACGATAATACCAACGCATTTTTAATACACATTTCCGCATTTGTAGGATATTTATTTCCTTTAGGAAGTATTATAACGCCTTTAATATTGTGGCAAACTTTAAAAGATAGAAGTTTATTTTTAGATAAGCACGGAAAAGAAGCTGTAAACTTTAATATCAGTTTTGGTTTATATATTTTTATTTTAAGCGCTTCTTTCTTTTCTTTTTTCTTCGGAAATTTTTTAAACATTTTTAATGGAATCGACATTGACTTCGGTGAACATCATTCTTATAATGGTATTTTCGGATTTTTAGGAATTGCCTCTTTAGTAAGTATTGTTTCGTTGATTAAAATAGCTTTGATTATTATCGCTGCAATGAAAGCAAATAAAGGAGAAGAATACCACTATCCTTTTACAATTAATTTTATAAAATAACCTTATAAATCGCGGTATATGAAGATTGAAAATACAAAAGCACAAATGCGAAAAGGGGTTTTAGAATATTGCATTTTATCTATTTTACAAAATGGTGATGCTTATACTTCTGAAATACTTTTAACATTAAAAAGTGCAGAAATGATTGTGGTTGAAGGAACTATTTATCCATTATTAACTCGCCTAAAAAATGCAGGTTTACTTAGTTATAGATGGGAAGAATCAACCTCAGGACCACCACGAAAATATTATGTTTTAACAGAAAATGGTGTGCTATTTTTAAAAGAATTAAACAACACTTGGAGTAATTTAGTAAACGCAGTAAACTTAGTAACTACTACAAAATCAACTAACGATGAATAAGACAATAAACATAAACTTAGGCGGGTTCTTCTTCCATATAGATGAAATTGCTTATCAGAAATTAAAACGTTATTTAGAAGCAATTGCACGCTCTTTAAGTGATGATCCGCAAGGAAAAAATGAAATTATTTCAGATATTGAAGCACGTATTAGTGAACTTTTATCTGAAAAAATTACTGATGCTCGTCAGGTTGTAAATGAAAATGATATTGAAGAAATCATTACAATTATGGGGCAACCTGAAGATTATGCAGAAGTTGAAGAAGACTACAGTGACGATACTTCATACAGTTCTAAAACAAAAAAAAGTACGTCTAAAAAATTATTCAGAGATGGTGATGACAAGTTCTTAGGTGGAGTTTGTTCAGGTATTGCTCATTATTTTAATATCGATGTTATTTGGATTAGAATTGCTTTTATCATTTTGGTTGCCTCTGGTTTTTCGCCTTTAGCATATATTATTTTATGGGTTTTATTACCCGAAGCAAAAACAACTTCTGAAAAATTACAAATGGAAGGCGAAGCTGTAAACATTGATAATATTGAAAAAAAAATTCGTAACGAGTTTGAATATTTATCAGAAAAATTAAAAGATGGTGCTAGTGAAATATCCGATAAAATTTCAAGTGCAGATTATGAAAAATTACGCTCAAAAACAACATCAGGTTTACAAGATTTTATAGATACAATCGCTAAAATTTTACTTACTTTATTTAAAATATTTGGTAAATTTATGGGTATTCTTCTAATTTTTATTGCTGGTAGTACTATACTTGCGTTATTGTTTGGAGCATTTTCAATCGGTAGTTTAGAAATTTTAAATGTTGATAACGACTTTGTACATTATCCACCATTTTTTTATGAATCTATTTTACCGAAATGGTTGTTAGCAATTTCGTTATTTTTATTGATAGGAATTCCGATGATTGTATTATTCATCTTAGGATTAAGAATACTTTCTCCTTCTATTAAAAAATTAAACACAACTACTATTTTCACCTTATTAGGAATTTGGTTGATTTCATTATTTACAATTAGTTTTTCGGGTATCGAATACGCTACAACTCACGCTTATAATGGTACTAATGTGAGTAAACATAATATTACTTACACAAAAGAACAGCCTTTAAAAATAAGAGTTGTTAATGATGATAATATTTATTACAATCAAAATTTAAGCAATAGGAATAACGCTGAAGATGTAGTAATTAATGATGTTAAAATGAAATATTCTAACGATATTAATATTGATGTTCGTAAAAGCGAAACAGGTAATGCTTATATCGAAATTAAAAGAACATCTGAAGGTAAAAAACGAAATAAAGCAAATGATAACGCTAAAGAAATTAACTATAATTTTAACATAACAAACAATACAATTATTTTTGATGCCTTCTTTTTAAGTGCTTATAAAAACATTTGGAAAGACGAAGAAATTAAAGCAACTGTTTATATTCCTGAAGGTACAACAGTTTATTTTGAAAATTCTTCTCGTAAATTTATTGATGATATTAAAAACACTCAAGATATTTATGACCGTAATATGGCAAATCATCATTTTAAAATGACTTCAAGAGGTTTTGAATGTCGTGATTGTAACTCTTCTAATAAGTACAATGATGATGAAAATGATGATTCGAATAATAATAAAGATGTAAGTTTTTTGTTTGATAGTACCATTAATGATACAAAAGCAGAACTTATTATCACCAAAGAAACCACTAAAAATGAGCTTAATAAATTAGCTATTTGGTTTAAAAATAAAAAAGGAATTGATATTGATTTCTCAGAATCTAGCTTTTATGATGATGGAAAAATTAAAACATATTTACTACAAGTAAATTGTAATGACGGTTTTAAAGGAAAATCAAGCGATTCTAAAAGTATGGTAATCGGTAACGGAAAACATGGTTTTATTAGAAGTTATGGAGAAAATGATAGTCTGAATTTTAAAATTTGGTAATTTAAAATTATGGATACTATTTTTGACTTCTTCTTTAAAGGAAACTTTTTTATAAAATTTATAACATTATTATATGATTTAATTTCAAATTTATTTTAACTAAAAAAGCCGAAACATTACTGTTTTGGCTTTTTTATATTTAATAACATAATTTTTAATCGTTACTATTTTATTTATAATCGTTTATATTTATCAAAAAAATAACAAAAGGATGTGTGCATTGCTACTCACATCCTTTTGTTTGCTTTATAAAGAAAATTAATAAAATGAAAAAACAAATAGTTAGTGATTTTAAAAAATCATTTAATTTTGATAAAAACCAATCCTCACGAGGTATTGGTATTGAATGTGAAATACCTATTGTTGATAAAAAAGGAAATGCAGTTTCTTTACCTATTGTACAACAAATGTTTACTTATCTAGCAAGCCTAGGTTTTGAATTAGAAAAAGATAAATTTTCTGACTTATTTATCGCAGCAAAAAAAACAAATAAAAAAAGCTCATCAAAATATAAATTCTGTACAGATTTAATTACTACAGATACTGGATACAGTATTATTGAAGTTGTTTTAGCTCCTCAAAATAATCTACAAGCTATTGAATCAAAGCTTATGGATTTATTATTTTTATTAACTACTTTTTTTGAGAATCAAAATTGCTTCCTGCTTGGCTACGGCATTCAACCACTTACCTATCCTTCTCGAAAAATGCAAATGCCTCAAGAACGGTATTCTTTTTTTGAAAAATTTTCAACAAATAATATCATTCCAAAAGACAAAGGAACAGATTCTTCTTTTCTTAATATTACAGCTTCAAGTCAATGTCATATTGAAATAAGTGCAGATGATGCTATTAAAGCAACCAATGTTTTAAATGCTTTTTCAGGCTTACAAATTGCGCTACACGCTAATTCACCAATATGGGGAGGCGCAATTGATACTAAACATAAAGCTAAAAGAGAAATGGTTTGGGATTTTTGTTTTCCTGATAGATTAAATCAAATTGGAATTCCTCCTGTATTTGATTCAAAAGAAATGTACATTGAATATTTACTTAATTTTAAACCTTTAGTTGTCAAAAGAAATAAACAATATTATAAAATTTTAAATAAAAATACATTTAATGAATTTCTAGAAAATACAACACCAACAATTGGAAGCTCATTAGCTGGTAAAAAAGAAACAATTAAACCACATACTGATGACATTCAACAATTAATTCCTTTTAGTTGGTTTAATGCTCGTTTAGTTCCTAAATATGGAACTATTGAAAGCCGAATGTGTTGCCAACAACCTTTAAGTGAAATGTTAACACCTGTTGCTTTAACTTTAGGATTAATTGAAAATTTAGAAGCTGCTAAAAAATTAATGGAAAAATATCCTATCGAAAAATGGAGAGATATAAGAAATAATACAGCTCAAAATACCTTAAATACTTTTATTGATGGAGAAAGTATTATTCCACTTGTTTTACAACTTGTTAATATTGCTAATGAAGGCTTAAAGAAAAGAAATTTACAAGAAGAAATATTTTTAAAACCTTTATATAAAAGAATAAAAGAACGTAAATCTCCTGCCGATTTAGCTATTCAAATTTTTAAAAACAAAGGAATAAATGGACTTATCGAATATACTTCTTTTAACAAAGAAGCTTTTAGTCCGAAGCATCAAAATTTATATAAGAATACTTTAAAAAGCGTAATTAACAATGATTAATCAAAATATAGTATCTCCTTCAAAAAAAATAGGTCAATTAAAAGACAATGATATTTTATTAGAAAAAATACCTGACCATATTTATAATAATATGATAAATATCTTTGCTGATAAATATCATTTTAAAAATGGTGAACAAATGAGAATTAGCAACTATTTTGTAAAAATTAGTCGCTCACTTTCAGATAATTTTGTTCAATTTATCGATGAAGTAACAAATCAATTAAATGACAATAAATATCCTAAAATACCAACACCTAATGGATTTAAACCTCATTCTGAAAATTTACTTAACGAAGAATTAAACAATGGATTTTCTTTAGGAAGTTTTGATATGGCTGTTTCAAATAATGGTTTAGAAAATATTGAATTTCAATCCGTAGCTACCTATCCTATTAGTGCCGCTAAACTTAACCAACATTTATTAGATAATTTAAATTTAGAAAACGCCTTTATTTTTGCAGATAATCCTAAAACAAATTGGGATGATTTTATTGAGATGTACAACACATTAATTACTGGAAATCAAAAAGATGGAATTGTGCTTGTAGATAGAAAAATTAAAGAACAAAAAACTAATTTCGAATTTTTTGCAACTCAAAAAGAACTTAAAAATCCTATTGAAATAGTAGATATGGAGGATATCTATGAAGATAAAGAAACTCTTTTTTACAAAAATAATTCGGAAAAAAATCCTGTAAAAATTAATCGATTTTATAACCGTATATTATTAGCTGAAGCTTTATTTGAGGATAATTATCCTGAAAACAACAATAAATGGAAGTTTCGTTTTGATAAAAAATATAAATCTCTAAAATTTGTTAATCACCCAATAAAGCAATTTGATGTTTCTAAACGACTTTCTCCGTTTATAAATCATCCTTGTAATCCTGGTTGTTTTCAATTATCGGAAGTTGTTGATGATTTTAAAAAAGGTAACTTAAAATATGAAGATTATGTTTGGAAACATAAATGGGGAGCTGCAGGACACAAACTTATTTTAGAACCAAATAAAGAAATTTTAGAAAGTTTATCTGATTTTTGGGAAGATTATATCGCACAAAAAAAAGTAAATTTTAAAATTTTTAAAACTGATGATAATCAAGAAAAAATAGTAGAACTACGATTTATGACTGCTATTCAAAATAAAAAAACAATTATTGTTCCAATGGCTAGAATAGGTCAGGCTGTTAAAAATGAAAAAGGAGATACTATCTTTAAAATTCATTTTAGTGATAATAATAAAGAAGGTTACGGTTTTAGTCCTGTAATTATTTTTGATGATAAAAAATAAAAAGTGTAATTGAAGATTACAAAAAACTTAAAAATATTCGTTAAACAGATGAAATCACCAAAAAAAGGAGCTCTTTCTTTAGCAATAGCAACCTCTGGAATGCTATTGCTTTTGGCAGGAATTAAATCAGAAATATTGACAGATACCGCTTGGCACATAGTACTTTCAGGTTTTGAAGCAGCTGTAGTTGGTGGCTGTGCCGATTGGTTTGCTGTACGAGCATTATTTGCCGAAATTCCAATACCTTTTATAAAAAAACATACTAATATTATTGTAAAATCAAGAACTAAAATTTCTAACGGAATTGTTGATTTAGTTTCTAATGAATGGTTATCAAAAGAAAGTTTATCTAAAAAAATAAATTCAGTTGCTATTGCTGATAAAATATTAGACACTTTAAAAGATGATAAAAATGTTTCAAAAATCATTCATTTTTTACAAGATATACTTTTAAACTTCTCAAAAAACACCAACTTTTCAGAACTTTCTCCTTATTTAGAAAAAATATTTAAAAAAGAATTAGACACAATTGAAATTGGAAAACCTTTGGGGATTTGGCTACAAAAAGCATTAAAAAATAAAGAACATTCAGAATTATGGAAGGTTGCTTTATCTAGTATTTCTAAAACTATAAATAATAATGAAACCCGTGAAATGCTACTTAAAAATGTAAGTAAACAATCTGAAAACATCAAAAAAGAAAGCACTTTTAAACTTTTAGCTGTAAATACAGCTCAAAAACTAGGCGGATTAAATAATGAATCTATAACTGATAAATTAATAAAATCAATAAATGATTTATTAACAGAAATAACTAAAGATAAACAACATCCGTTACGTAAAAAGTTAGATAATGAATTACTTGATTTTGCTAAAAAATTAGAAATTGGAAATCCAAAAGCACTTGCTTCAATTAAAAATATACAAAAAAAATTAATCAGTAATATTGAATCAAGAATTATTGTTGCTGAATTATTAAATTCCGCACAAAATAAATTAGAAATAGAATTGAATGATAATAATAGTACTCTTATTCAATTTATCAAACAAAAAGCAAATCGAGTTATAAATGATATTTCTAAAAACACCAAACTTATTGAAAAAGCAAATCAAAATTTAAAATCAGTATTTATTTCTATTATCAATAAAAATCATCATTTAATTGCAAACACTGTTTCCGATAGTTTAGAAAAATTAAATAATAAAGATTTAGTAAAACAAATAGAAGATAAAGTTGGTGATGATTTACAATATATTCGACTTAATGGCGCACTTGTTGGAGGTGTTGTTGGAATGGTATTATATATCATAAAAGCAACCATTTTTAGTTTATAATTTTCACAAAAAAACTTAGAGTAAAATGAATTTTAAAAGGCTGAACAATTTACTTATTTTTGCTTGATGAAACAACTATTTTATTTATTAGTATTTTATTCTTTTATTGTTAATGCACAAGAAAAAACACATTTAAAAGAACAGCAAAAACTTCCTAAAAATTTTTCGTATTTAAAAAATATAGCGCCTACTATTCAAAAAGAACTTCGATATTGTGCTGACAATAATTTTTTAGGAGCATCTGTAAATGGTTATGATGAAAGCATTGTTATTTGCACCACAAAAACAGCAATAGCCTTAAAAAAAGTACAAGCAGAGTTATTAAAAAAAGAATTAAGTCTTAAAATTTTTGATGCTTATCGTCCGCAAACTGCGGTGAATCATTTTGTAAAATGGGCGCGTGTTATGAACGATACTTTAATGAAAGAAGAATATTATCCGAGTATCAATAAAAGACATTTATTTAAAAAAGGATATATTTCTTCGAAATCGGGTCATTCTCGTGGTAGTACAGTCGATTTAACAATTATCGATTTAAAAACAGGAAACGAATTAGATATGGGAAGTCCATTTGATTTCTTCGGAATTTCTTCGCATATTTCTTATCAAAAACTAACTAAAAAACAAAAAGAAAACAGGCAGTTATTACAATCTGTAATGCGCAAATATAATTTTAGACCCTACTCTAAAGAATGGTGGCATTTTACGTTAAGATTCGAACCTTTTCCTAAAACTTATTTTAGTTTTCCTGTTAAATAATAGATATTCTTTAAAAAGTAAAGAACTATTTTAAATTAATTACAAAAAAAAATAAAAATGCCTAGCCCCGATTGTAGCAATTGTTTGAGCTCTTTTTTATTTTTTTCTTTTGAAAAATAAAAAAAGCGAGTGCGGAAAGCGGGAAATTGCTTCAAATAAAATGTTTTAACGCTTTATTCAGAAATACAAAAAACGACGGCATTATATTTGCTTAGATTTATTTTGATATGATAAAACAAACAATACACTTTTTTATAGTAATTTTTGCAGTAAGTATAAGCTCGCATAGTTTTGCACAACTTGATGCTTCTTTTGGAAATAATAAAAATAATACAGGTTCTTTTGGTAGCATCCCTGCTACAGCTAAAGAAGTAAAAAAACCAAAATCATTAGAGTTTAAAAATAATGACGGTTTTAAAACAGCACATAAACAGCAACAAAAAGAGTTACAAAAAAAACAAGCCGAAAAAGATTTTGAAAATAAAGGTATTTTAACCAAAGCCAAACAAGCCGAGGAACAATATTTAAGTGCTTTTCAAAGAATAAAAGGAATGTATGAATATCCTATTATCGATCAAGATTTAGGAAGTTTTAGTACAAAAGACAAAAGTGTAACTATTATTTGTCGTGATTTTCAATATCCTGATGGCGATAAAGTAACTATTCTTGTCAATAATATTCCTGTTGTTAGTAAATTAATTCTAAAAGGAAGTTATCAATCTTTTAAAATTCCTTTAGATGAAGGAATTAATACCATTGAAATTTTAGCATTAAACCAAGGTAGTTCAGGTCCAAATACTGCTGGTTTTAAAATTTATAATGCTAGTGGAATGTTAATTTCTGCCAATCAATGGAACTTAGCTACGGGTGCAAAAGCATCTATTATAATCGCCAAACAAAAACAATAATTTAAATAGTTTTAGAAATAAAAAAGCATTAATACAATTTTTAACAAGAACTTTTTTAAAATTACTAAAAACTACTTACTTTTGTAGCTACGTTTTAAGAAAGACGCAACAAACAAACTTTAAATAAATAACTAATATATAATGAATAAAATCACCAAAGAAACCTATATCAACTGGTATAGAGACATGCTTTTCTGGAGAAAGTTTGAAGATAAGTTAGCAGCTGTTTACATTCAACAGAAGGTAAGAGGTTTTTTACACTTATATAACGGTCAAGAGGCTGTTTTAGCAGGTGCATTACATGCTATGGATTTATCTAAGGATAAAATGATTACCGCATACCGTAACCACGTACAACCAATTGGTATGGGTGAAGATCCTAAACGTGTAATGGCGGAATTATATGGTAAAGCTACTGGTACCTCTAAAGGTATGGGTGGTTCAATGCATATTTTTTCTAAAGAATTTCGTTTTTATGGTGGTCATGGAATCGTTGGTGGACAAATTCCATTAGGAGCTGGATTAGCTTTTGGTGATAAATATAAAGGAAATGATGCCGTAACATTATGTTGTTTTGGTGATGGTGCTGCTCGTCAGGGGTCATTACATGAAACATTTAATATGGCTATGACTTGGAAGTTACCAGTAGTATTTATTGTTGAAAACAATGGATATGCAATGGGAACTTCTGTAGAAAGAACTGCAAATCATACTGATATTTGGAAACTTGGTTTAGGATACGAAATGCCTTGTGGACCTGTTGATGGAATGAATCCTATTAAAGTTGCTGAAGCTCTTGATGAAGCTATTCAAAGAGCTCGTCGTGGAGAAGGACCAACTTTCTTAGAAATGAAAACTTACCGTTATAGAGGACACTCAATGTCTGATGCTCAACATTATCGTACAAAAGATGAAGTTGCTGAGTACAGAAAAATTGATCCTATTACGCAAGTATTAGATATTATTAAAGAAAATGATTATGCTTCTGCTGATGAAATTGAAGCTATCAAAAAAGAAGTAAAAGAATCTGTAAGTGAATGTGAAAAATTTGCTGAAGAATCTCCATATCCTGAAGTAAGTCAATTACACGATATGGTATACGAACAAGAAGATTATCCATTTATAAAATCTAAGTAAACCATGGCTACAATTATAAACATGCCTCGCTTAAGCGATACAATGGAAGAAGGAGTTGTTGCTTCTTGGTTAAAAAATGTAGGTGACAGAATTGAAGAAGGCGATATTTTAGCTGAAATTGAAACTGACAAAGCTACCATGGAATTTGAGTCTTTTCACGAAGGTGTTTTATTACACATTGGTGTTCAAGAAGGTGAATCTGCTCCTGTAGATACTTTACTTGCTATTATTGGTGAAGAAGGTGAAGATGTTTCTGCTTTATTAAACGGAAATATTGCTCCTGTAAAAGTCGAAGAAGCTCCTAAAAGTAAAGCAACTTCTAACGAAGAAGTAGCTGTAAAAAGTGAAGTAGTAGCAATGCCAGCAGGCGCTATTGTTATTAACATGCCACGTTTAAGTGATACCATGGAAGAAGGAACTGTTGCTTCTTGGTTAAAAAACGTAGGTGATACCGTTGAAGAAGGTGATATTTTAGCTGAAATCGAAACTGATAAGGCTACTATGGAGTTCGAATCTTTTAACGAAGGTGTTTTATTACACATTGGTGTTCAAGAAGGAGAAGCGGCTCCTGTAGATACTTTACTTGCCATTATCGGTAAAGAAGGTACAGATGTTGCTACCGTACTTGCTGCATTAAATTCAGGAAATACAACTTCATCTGTAGAAACAGAAGAAAAAGCTATTCAAAAAGAAGAAGCTCCTAAAGAAGAAATTAAAGTAGCTGCTACTGAAACAGTAACTACAACAACTTCTGGAGGAAGAATATTTGCTTCTCCATTAGCTAAAAAAATAGCAAAGGATAAAGGAATTAAATTAACAGCAATTAAAGGTTCTGGTGAAAACGGACGTATCGTTAAAAAGGATGTAGAAAACTACACTCCTGCTGCTGTTAAAGTTGAAGCTCCTGCTAGTTCGGCAGCGACAACTAATTTTGCTATCGCTGGAGAAGAAAACACATCAGAAGTTAAAAATTCTCAAATGCGTAAGGCAATTGCTAAAGCATTAGGAAATTCTAAATTTGCTGCACCTCACTTCTACTTAAATATTGAGGTAGATATGGATAATGCAATGGCTTCTCGTAAAACAATCAATGCGATTCCTGATACTAAAGTATCATTTAACGACATGGTTGTAAAAGCGTGTGCTATGGCATTAAAAAAACATCCAAATGTAAATACTAGCTGGACGGATAATACTACATTATTCCACAGCCATATTCATATTGGTGTTGCTGTTGCTGTTGATGAAGGCTTAGTTGTACCTGTTGTAAAACATACAGATGCTTTAAGTTTAACTCAAATTGGTGCTTCGGTACGTGATTTAGCTGGTAAAGCTAGAAACAAGAAAATTTCTCCTGCTGAAATGCAAGGAAGTACTTTTACAGTTTCTAACTTAGGAATGTTTGGTATCGAAAGTTTTACTTCGATTATCAATCAGCCTAATTCTGCTATTTTATCTGTTGGTGCTATCATACAAAAACCTGTTGTTAAAAACGGTGAAATTGTTGTTGGTAACACAATGAAATTAACTTTAGCTTGTGATCATAGAACGGTTGATGGTGCTGTAGGTGCTCAATTCTTACAAACATTAAAAACTTTTGTTGAAAACCCTGTTACAATGTTAGCATAAGTTTTTAACTTACATATATAAAAAAGCTCGAGATATTTCTCGAGCTTTTTTTATTTACAAATATTCTTTGCTTGTGCAATATGTCGTTGATTATGATTAATTACAAATCGGAAAGTATCTCCTAACCTAAATTTTAAAATAGGTAATGTTATAGCTGTTTTTATCTTTGTCAGATTTTTATTTTCTGCTAACTCAAGTAATTGTAATAATTCTTCTTGAAATATAATAAAACGTTCTAAAACAACTTTTTTATCTAATTTTGAATAAATAGGATTCTTACTTTTAAAAGTATTCATTGTTTTCACGCCTTCTTTAGGCAACATATCTAAAGCAAATTTATTTCCTAAAAATCCAGCTTTAAAAACTGTTGATTTTTGATGTTTAGATTTCTCTATTCTTTTTCTGATTTCATTATTATAAAATTCTGAATATAAATTCAAATGCTCTAAACATTCTAAAACAGACCACGATTTTGCTGTTTTTTTATATTGCAACTCTTCTGTAGTATTATTTTTTAAAGATTCTACATAATTAATATGAGAAACTACAGTTTGTTTTAATTCTGATAATAATTCTTTGGTATTAAAAAAGCTCATGTTTGAAATTTAATTCAAATATGAGCTTTTTTATAAAAATAAATATTGATGCTAATCAAGATTTTTTAATATCCTAGATAATGTTTCTGGCGCCATTCTTAAATAAGACGCAATATATTTTTGAGTATCTCTTGAAATACTTGCGGACTTCTTTTAAATACACGTTCAAAACGTTTTTGAGGAGAATAAGTAATTAAATCAATTTCTCTTTCTATTTGTTGATACATAAAATCATTTAAAAAAATATTCCAAACATCTTGATATTCTTTTTCAGAATTTATAAAATGTATAAAATTTATTTTTGAAATTACTTTCAAACTGCATTTTTTAAGCGCTTGTATGTAAAAAGAAGTTGGTTTTTCAGTTAAAAAACAATCAAATGCTGTAATTATAGAATCTTTATATCCAAATCTAATGGTATGTTCTTCATCATCATCAATAAAAACTCGTAAACTTCCTTCTTTTACTAAATACAAATTGGTATTTAAATCTCCTTTATTTATCAGAAAATCATTTCTTTTAAGTGTTATTTCTTTACCCCATTCATCTTCTAAATTTTCTAAAAGGAATGATAAAGAATTCTTCAAAATAAACTATTTTCTAATTAAAATTTACAACTATTAAACTGTACGCATTTTATCTATTAAATAAAAATCCGCTAAAACTAAAGCAGCTAAAGCCTCTACAATTGGTACAGCTCTTGGTACAACACAAGGATCATGACGACCTTTACCTTGAATTTCAGTTAATTCATTTTCTGAATTAATTGTTTGTTGATTTCTCATAATAGTAGCAACAGGCTTAAAAGCTACACTAAAATATACATCCATACCGTTTGAAATTCCTCCTTGAATTCCTCCAGATAAATTAGATTGCGTTGTTCCATCTTGATTAAAAACATCATTATGTTCTGAACCTTTCATTTTAGCACCGTTAAAACCACTTCCAAATTCAAAACCTTTAACAGCATTAATAGAAAGCATTGCTTTACCTAATTCTGCATGAAGTTTATGAAAAATAGGTTCTCCTAAACCAACAGGCATATTTTGTATAACACAAGTAATAGTACCTCCAATAGTATCACCAGCTTTACGGATTTCATGAATTTTATCAATCATTATCTCTGCCGATTTTTCGTCAGGACAACGAACAATATTACTTTCAATTTTAGATAAATCTAACTCTTGATATGGTTTATCAATAAAAATATCACCTACTGATGATGTATAAGCATCAATATTAATATGTTTTATTAATTGTTTTGCTAATGCACCAGCAACAACCCAGTTTGCAGTTTCACGTGCTGAAGTTCTACCTCCACCTCTATGATCTCTAACTCCGTATTTTTTATCATATGTATAATCGGCATGAGAAGGTCGATATACATTTGTATTATGATTATAATCTTTACTTTTCTGATTGGTGTTTTTTATAACAAAACCAATAGAAGCACCTGTTGTTTTACCTTCAAAAATTCCTGATAAAAATTCAACCGTATCAGGTTCTTTACGCTGAGTTACAATTTTAGATTGCCCTGGTTTACGACGATCTAATTCTTGCTGAACTGCATCAAAATCTACTTCCATTCCTGCTGGAAAACCATCAATAACACCTCCTATTGCGGTTCCATGTGACTCACCAAAAGTGGTTACTTTTAAAATATTTCCAAATGAATTAAACATGCTTCTTAATTTTACAACGAAAGTAATTTAAAATTTATAATTCTCTTAAAAAAAACACCAAAAACTAGTCAAATATGTATAAATATAACACTAATGGTATCTTTTGTATATCTATCTAAATTTAAAAATAAATATTTTTTTTCACATAACTTACTGATAAATAAAAAAATACAGGTCAAAAAAGTAAATAACAAATATTTTAACCAAAAAAATACAATTTTTATTTTTCAGAACTAAAAAAAGGTTGTAAATTTGCAACCGCATTTAGATTTATTTAAATGTCTGTCTGGAGAAATGGCAGAGTGGTCGAATGCGGCGGTCTTGAAAACCGTTGTACTGCAAGGTACCGGGGGTTCGAATCCCTCTTTCTCCGCAAAAACCGAAACTTTTACTTGTTTCGGTTTTTTTTGTGTTAAAAATTAAACTAATATAAGGTCATATTAAAATTCATAAAAAAAATTAAATTAATTTGTTTTAATCAAAAAAAAGGTTGTAAATTTGCAACCGCATTTAGATTTATTTAAATGTCTGTCTGGAGAAATGGCAGAGTGGTCGAATGCGGCGGTCTTGAAAACCGTTGTACTGCAAGGTACCGGGGGTTCGAATCCCTCTTTCTCCGCAAAAACCGAAACATTTAGTTGTTTCGGTTTTTTTTATCCTAAAAACAAGGTTTTTATCACTTCATTATCAAAAGATTTTTCTTTTTAGTTATTTTTAATAACTTAGCTCATAATACTAAAGCAGAACACTTTTATATTATGGAAATTTTACTTATTATTTTCTTTGTTTTTATATTCTTCTTGTTTTTTGCTATTAAATTAAAAGCATCAGCAGGTACTATTATTACAGTTATAATTCATTTAATTGCTTTTATTCCTTTTCTGTTTTGCTTACTAACTAGTGTAGAACATAATATAGCAATAGACCCAATGGACGGAGGTTACACTCCTCTTGGGCAAAAACATATGCTCACTGTTTTTGTCTTTTATATATTATATGTTATTTCTAAAATTTTAATTTGGATAAAAAGTAAAACACTACCACCACTTACATGGGTTATTGCAACTGTTTTTGTCGTTATTGGTATTGTTTTAAACATTTTTATCACGCTCCAAACATCATATTCAAATGATATGTTAGGATTCAATTACTACCCAATTAATACCTCAATAAATCACAATACAATAACATTTTTTTTGTTTTATCCGCTAATATCTAGCATTACTTCTTTTTACATATTAGCTAAAAGTTTTAATACTGTCGCTAATCATTTTAATGAGTATCAATACCAAAACTCCACATTAAATTATTTACATAAAACACTTTTCAAAATAAAATCGTACCCATTAATTATTTTACTATTAATTTTTCCTATTTTTTTGATAATAACCATCATTTTAATGCTATTCGGACAAGACTCTGACAGCATGATAAAAGTATTTACCGATACTACAACTTGGCGTTTTTCTCAACAATCACATCCACCAGCACTAGATCATAAAGGACATTATTTATGCACTGTTGCAGCACGAGGAAACCCAAGTATTGTAAAACCGATAAGAATAGGAAAAAGACACGGAAAACCAATTGTAATAAATAGGCAATTAATGATTGCAAATGCTTTTGAAGATATTATTCAAGTTAACTACCCGAAAACACATAATTTTATTCGTAAAAATTATGATACTTATGGCTATAATTTATCCAAAGTTATAAACACGCCTTTCAAATCTGATGTAACTTATATACTAATGAAACCTCTGGAATGGTTATTTATTATTTTCCTATATTTATTTTGCACGAAGCCAGAAGAACTAATCAAAAGACAATATAAAAATTGAAAAATACAGCAATAGAAATAAAACAAATTACCGCAACTAAAACACTTGAAATTCGTCATAAAGCAATGTGGGCAAATAAACCTATTGCCTATGTTAAATTACCTAACGATGAAAACGGAACACATTTTGGTTTGTTTGTAAATGATGAAATAACTGCTGTAATTTCGTTGTTTATAGCCAATAATGAAGCTCAATTTCGAAAATTTGCAACTTTAACAGAATTCCAAGGACTTGGATACGGAACAATACTATTAAATAAAGTTATCGATTTTACAAAGGAAGAAGGCATCAAAAAAATATGGTGTAATGCTAGGGTAGAAAAATCAAAATTTTATGAAAAATTCAATTTAAAAGCAACAAATAATAAATTTGAAAAAGATGGGATTGAATATGTTATTATGGAAAGATATTTTTGTAATTAAAACGCATAAAAAAAGCTACATTACTTATGTAATATAGCTTTTTCAAATAATGATAAATTTGTTATGTTACTTCTTAAAAAGTTTAGCACTACCTTTAAAACCTTTTATTGCTATTTTAGGTTCTCCATATATTTGTATTTTACTCTTATCCTGAGCATATAAAGTTAAATTTTTATCAGCGTATATAGAAGCATCTGCACTACCTGAAGTATATATATCGACTTCAGAAATTTTCATTCCTTCTGCTTTCACGTCAGCAGATTCTTTTAAACTAAATGTTGCTTTTTTAGCTACTCCACTTAAATTTAAATCAGCTGAATTCATTAATTTAGCCGTAAAATCATCCGTTAAAACATTTGCTTTTAACCTTGCCTTATCCGACATTAAAAAAGTTGTCTTTGTCGCTTTTATTTTTAACATTCCTTTTGATTTCTGAAGCATATTTACAGTAATTTCTTCTACTTTTAAATCTAATTCAAACTCACTTGAATTATAACTATCAATATGTATTACTTTTGAGTTAAAGACTCCTTCTCCTTTTATTTTAGCACCATTTTTTAAAGTAATTTTTTCAAGACTTACAAAATCTAATGATATTTTAAGTTTTTTACTCCTTGATATTTTATGTGTTGTTGCTATTTTAAGAACACTATCTATTACTCTAAAATGAATAACTTCATGTAAATTCTCATCTGTAATTAACACATAACTATTCTTATCAGACTGATTCACACTTACATCTAATGCATCATCAATTTCAATTTTGTTAAATGCTTTATCAATAGAATTACTAGTTGTTATTACTTGTTTATTTCCTTTAATTTTCTGTTTATTCTGAGCAAGTACTACCGTACTAATCATAACTGAAAACACTACTAAAATTATTTTTTTCATAATATTAATTTTAAATTACACCTAAGGTTATTAAACCATATTTAAGACACCTAAACCATTGTTAAGTCACTAGATCTTTAAACAGATACTTACTTAAAACCACATAAAAAAACCTAATGCTTTTACACACTAGGTTTTTTTACTTTAAATATTTTTATAAAACAGATAAGATACTAAACTATCTTCTTCTTTTTTTGTTTTTAGGGGCGCTATATTTTTTAGGTTCTTTCGTATCAGTTTTAGACCCGCCGTTATTTTGACTGTCTTTTGCATTTACTCTAGGGGTTCTATAATTTTTATTTTTACGTTGATTAAAAGGCACTTTTTCATCAAGTTGATTTTTAGTGCTTTTTGTATCTCTTACAGCCATTTTAGGTGATCTGTAATTTTTGCTTTTACGTTGATTAAAAGGAACAGCATCATCAAAAGTATTTTTAGTTTCTTTTGCTCCTTTATTTTTTCTCCACGAATTATTTTCAGGTAATAAAACTTTTAATAAATCTTGTCGTCCTACTTTATTAAGTGTGTTACGAATCCAATCTTTATTTTCTTTTTTATACCAAAAGAAAAATTTATGTTGATCTTCTTTTTCCTTCGCTGTTTTAGGCGTTTTTGTAGGTTTTAAAGTATAAGGATGATATCCACTATAATAAATTACCGTAGCAACCGTCATAGGTGTTGGCGTAAATCCTTGAACTTGCTCTAGCTGAAAACCCATATCTTTTGTTTCGGCAGCTAAATTTGCCATATCTTCTTTTTCACACGCTGGGTGATTCGAAATAAAATAAGGAATTAATTGTAGTTTTAATTTTTTCTTCACATTAATACGATCAAATCGTTCTTTAAACACGTGAAAATATTTAAATGACGGCTTACGCATTAATTTTAAAACAGGATCAGAAGTATGTTCTGGTGCTACTTTTAAACGTCCTGAAGTATGATTTGTCATTACCTCTTCGGTATAGGCATCTAATTCCTTCGGATCTGCATTTTTATTGAATTCTGGCACCAACATATCATGTCTAATTCCACTTCCAATAAATGATTTTTTTACCTTCGGATGCGCATCAACAGCTTTATAAAGGTCTGTTAATGGTTTATGCGAAGTATCTAAATTACTACAAATTACAGGCGAAATACAAGAAGGCGCAACACATTTATCACAAATAGATTGCACTTTTCCTTTCATCTGATACATATTTGCAGAAGGTCCACCAATATCAGATAAATATCCTTTAAAGTCATCCATTTTAGTAACGGTATCGACTTCTTTTAATACCGATTCTTGACTTCTACTAGCAATAAATTTTCCTTGATGTGCAGAAATTGTACAAAAACTACATCCTCCAAAACATCCACGGTGAATGTTTATCGAAAATTTAATCATTTCAAACGCAGGAATTGGTCCACGCTTGTCATATTTTGGATGCGGTAATCGTGTAAAAGGCAAATCAAAAGAAGCATCAATTTCTCCTTCCGTCATTGTCGCACACGGTGGATTAATCATCAATTTCTTATTTCCTACCTTTTGAAAAATACGACGTGCATATAATTTATTCGACTCCTGCTCTATTACCTTAAAGTTAGATGCAAATGTTTTTTTATCCTTTAAACAAGCCTCGTGAGAATTAATTTCTACATCCTCCCAATTTTTATTCTTCGGAACATCTTCATGTTCATCAATAAGAACAGCTGTTTGTTTTATCGTTTTTAAACTAGAAAACGGAACACCTTTTTGTAACAATTCTACAATTTCTCGTAAAGGTTGTTCCCCCATTCCATAAACCAACATATCTGCTTTAGATGTTTCTAAAATAGTTGGTAATAATTTATCAGACCAATAATCATAATGAGTAACACGACGCAATGAAGCCTCGATACCACCAATTAAAACGGGTACGTCTGGAAATTTTTCTTTTAATATTTTTGAATATACTGATGTTGCGTAATCAGGTCTAAACCCTTTATCTCCATTTGGAGTGTAAGCATCTTTATCTCTACGGCGTTTACTTGCCGTATAATTACTAACCATCGGATCCATACATCCGCCCGTTACTCCGAAGAATAAACGAGGTTTTCCTAATTTCTCAAAATCTTGTAAATTATCATTTACACTAGGTTGTGGTACAATTGCTACTCGCAAACCATAACTTTCTAGTATTCGTCCTATTACTGCCGGACCAAATGATGGGTGATCTACATATGCATCTCCACTGAAGAGAATTACATCTAATTCTTCCCATCCTCTTAACTTAACCTCCTTATTTGTAGTCGGTAACCAATCTGAAACTCGTCTTATTCCCACGCCGCCGCAAAGGTACAACGTTTTAGTTGATATTACCAATCTAAAAAAAAGATGTTAAATTTAGTAATAAAAAATGTAACATATCTACTTTTTAAGACACTAATTACACCTAACAAAATATTATCATGAAAAAAATTATATTAGGAATTCTTTCCTTGGCTTTATTAGCTAGCTGTGCTACTTCTAAATCTGTTCAAAACAGCAATCAAACTATTGCCATAAATATCGATTTAAATACTGTTGTTGATGACAAAATAATGGTAGCAGTAAATCCGAAGAAAATAAAAGAAGAAACAATAATTTATAACATTCCTGCAATTGTTCCTGGAACGTATGCAATGAGTAATTACGGAAAATTTGTTTCAGATTTTAAAGCATTTGATTATAACGGAAAAGAATTAGCGATAAAAAAACTAAATGAAAATTCTTGGCAAATTAACAATGCTAAGAATATGGATAAAATATCTTATTGGGTTGATGATACTTTTGATTCAGAAAAAGACCATAAAATTTATGTAATGGCGGGTACGAATATTGAAGAAGGAAAAAATTTCTTATTAAATTTACCTGGATTTATTGGTTATTTTAATGATAAAAAAGAGTTGCCTTATGAGATTTCTATCACGCATCCAACAAACTTATATGAAACCTCATCGCTAATCAATAAAAATACTTCTAAAACTGATAACAGTAAAGATGTGTTTTTAGCACCTCGATATGATGAAATTTCAGACAATCCGATTATGTATGCACCACTTAATAACGTAAACTTTACCGTAAACGGAATTGAAGTAAATTTAGCTATTTATTCGCCTAACAACGCACACAAAGCAACCGATTTAAAGGAAGCTTTAAAAACAATGATGACTGCTCAAACTAACTTTTTGAAGGGTTTTAAAACAACTACTGAATACAATGTTTTAGTATATTTATTTGATCCAGAAATGTATAAATTTCAAGGATACGGAGCTTTAGAACATAGGTCTTCTACAACGGTTGTGTATCCTGAAACAATGAGCAAAGAACAATTTGCAAGCAATATGATTAACGGAACGGTATCACACGAATTTTTCCATATTGTTTCTCCGTTATCTGTTCATTCTGAAGAAATTCATTCTTTTGATTTTAACGAAGCAAATATGTCGGAACATTTATGGATGTACGAAGGAATGACCGAATATTTTGCAAATCTTTTTCAGGTTAATCAAGGTTTAATTTCTGATGAAGAATTTATTAATGAAATGAATTCAAAAATTACTTCTTCATTAAATTATAACGATGCAATGTCTTTTACCAAAATGAGTAAAAACATTTTAGATCCTAAATATGCTAAAAACTATAATAATGTGTATCAAAAAGGCGCATTAATTGGTATGTGTTTGGATATTATTTTAAGAGAAGAAAGTAACGGAACGTACGGAGTTCGAAATATGATGTTAGATTTATCTAAAAAATACGGAAAAAATAAAGCTTTTAAAGATGAAAATATCATTGCTGAAATCGTAAAAATGACTTACCCTTCAGTTGGCGAATTTTTCAAAAATCATGTACAAGGAGCTACGCCAATTAACTACACGAATTACTTTAATAAAGTAGGTGTTAAAAAAGAAACAAAAACTGAAAGAGCAGCTTATTTTATCGATTCAAAAGGACAACCTTTTATTTCTGTAAATAATAATAAAAAAGTTTTCTTTACTAAAAAAACAAACTCAGCATTAATTGCATTAGGTATTAAAGCTGGTGATATTTTAGAAAGTATTAATAATCAAAAAATATCATTAGAAAACATTCGTCCTATTTTAGGAAAAACAATGCAATGGAAAGAAGGTGATAAAATAATGATGGAAGTTTCTAGAAACGGAAAACTGTTAAAATTAGCAGGTAATTACACACAACCAACAACGGAAAGTACTAGTTTAGTATTAGAAAAATTACCTACGAATAATAAAAAAGTAATTTTAAGAAATGCTTGGTTAAAAAACTAAACAATAATTATCATTAGATAATTCACAAAAAAGATAGCTAATTAGCTATCTTTTTTATTTAAAGCTTAAAATTAATACTCTTTTTACCAACAAAATATTTCACTTTAACATTTAATTAATATTTCACAAATAGTAATTTAATAAATTCGATAAATTTTTTTAAAACCAAACTATGACTAAAAAAATATTCTTCCAACTACTTCTTGTGGTTTTTTGCATGAATTTTTCATCCAAAGCAAATGCGCAATGGTTTAAAAAGAAAACGAATAAAAAAGAAATAAACAAAGTAAAACCTAAACCGAATAAAAATGCTATAAAACCTTACAATAAGGTAATTACAAAAAATCATAGTACAGATAACGGATTATTTAAAGTTCATCAAAAAGAACAACAATATTTATTTGAAATCCCAGATTCGTTACTTAATCGTGAAATGTTAATGGTTACTCGAATTGCTAAAACAGCTAGCGGTATCGGTTTTGGTGGCGGAAAACAAAATACACAAGTATTACGTTGGCAAAAAAAACAGAAAAATATTTTACTAAAAGTTGTTTCATATGATGTGGTCGCAGATACCTTGCTTCCTGTTCATAAAGCTGTCGTAAATTCTAATTTTGAACCTATCTTATATTCTTTTCCTATAAAAGCATTTAGCAAAGATTCTACAGCTACTGTAATTGATGTTTCTTCGTTATTTAATACTGATGTAAAAGCAATTGGTTTTCCTCAAAGAAAAAGAAAGCAATATAAAATTTCTAAAATGGATAAAAGCCGTTCTTACATAGAGCGTATTAGTAGTTATCCTAAAAATATTGAAGTTAGGCGTGTAAAAACATACGTTTCTAGCGCAGCTCCTTCTAATAAAAGTGTTGGTGCAGTTTCTATGGAATTAAGTAATTCAATGATTTTATTACCTAAAAAACCGATGAAACGTCGTTATTTTGATGAGCGTGTAGGATGGTTTGCGAGGTCTCAAACAGATTATGGTTTAGACGTTCAAAGAAGTAAATCAGTAAAATATCTTGACAGATGGCGTTTAGAAGTTAAAGATGAAGATATTGAAAAATTTAACAACGGAGAATTGGTTGAACCTAAAAAACAAATTGTTTATTATATTGATAGAGCTACTCCAAAAGAATGGCGTAAATATATAAAACAAGGAATAAATGATTGGCAAGGAGCTTTTGAAGCTGCAGGTTTTAAAGATGCCATTATCGCAAAAGATGCGCCTACAAAAGAAGAAAATCCTGATTGGAGTCCTGAAGATGTTCGTTATTCTGTGGTACGTTATTTAGCTTCTCCTATTCCAAATGCAAATGGTCCTCATGTAAGCGACCCACGTTCTGGTGAAATATTAGAATCAGATATTAACTGGTATCATAATGTAATGACTTTATTACATAACTGGTATTTTATTCAAACTGCGGCAATAAATCCTGATGCTAGAAGTACAAACTTCAAAGAAGAAACTATGGGACGTTTAATTCGTTTTGTTTCTGCTCGTGAAGTTGGTCATACCCTTGGATTACCTCATAATATGGGAAGTTCTGTTGCTTATCCTGTTGATTCTTTACGTTCGGCAACTTTTACTAAAAAATATGGAACAGCACCTTCAATTATGGATTATGCTCGTTTTAATTACATCGCACAACCAGAAGATAAAGATGTTGCTTTAATGCCAAATATTGGACCTTACGATAAATATGCCATCAATTGGGGATATCGCCCAATATTAAATACATCAGCAAAAGAAGAAAAAAAGACTTTAAATAAATGGATTCTTGACAAAGCAGGAAATCCTATGTACAGATTCGGACATCAGCAAGTTGTAAATGTTATCGACCCAAGTTCTCAAACTGAAGATTTAGGTGATGATGCTATAAAAGCAAGTGCTTACGGAATTAAAAACCTAAAACGTATTTTACCAAAATTAGAAGAATGGACTACTAAAGATGGCGAAAATTACGACGAATTAAAAACCATGTATACCCAATTATTATGGCAATTTAATCGATATATGGGACACGTAAGTTCTAATATTGGTGGGGTTTACGAAAACTACAAAACTGCAAATCAAGATGGCGCTGTATATATACACGTTCCTAAAAATCATCAAAAAAATGCTTTAAAATTTGTAAACGAGCAATTATTTGAAACGCCAACTTGGTTATTAGATAAAAATATTTTTGATAAAGTCCAGTTTTCTGGAGCAGATAAACGTATTGGCGAATTGCAAGAAAGAACCTTAAATCGTATTTTAAAAACGGGTAGAATGGCACGTTTAATCGAAAACGAAACTTTAAACGGAGCAAAATCCTACACGCTTGTAAATATGATGCAAGATTTACGCAAAGGAATTTGGAGCGAATTATACACCAATAAATCCATTGATGCATATCGTAGAAATTTACAACGTGCGTATTTAGATCGTTTAGATTTTTTATTAAACAAAGCTAAAAATCAAAAAGGAACAAATAACGGAGGATATTTTAAACAAACGGCGGTAAATATTAGCCAATCAGATATTAAACCTGTTGTTAGAGGTGAATTAAAAAATTTAAAAAGAGATACAAAAAGAGCTTTAAGTGTTGCTAAAAACAACATTTCTCGTTATCATTTACAAGATGTTTTAGATAGAATCGACACAATTTTAGATCCTAAATAAACTAAAAATAATAAAAATGATTTGAAGCAATTTCCCGCTTTCCGCACTCGCTTTTTTTATTTTTTCGAAAAGAAAAATAAAAAAGAGCTCAAACAATTGCTTCAATCGGGGCTAGAAATTTTTACATTTTAAAAAACATAATATTTTAAAATGTAAATCCTATTTTTTAGTAACAATTTTCTAGAAGTTGTATTTAATCAGGTTTTTAAAATCTGTTTTCGTACAACTTCTTTTATTTATATTTACTTTCTAAAATAACCAAACCGCATGAAATTACTTCTTAAATTTTCACTATTTTTTCTACTTATAATAAGTAGTTGTACGCCAAAAAGTACCACTAAAACATCCGAAGAAAAAACACCTGTAAAAAGCACTTATGTAAAAGACAACTTCACTAAAAAAGAAGTGAAAATTACCATGAGAGATGGCGCAAAATTACACACCACTATTTACTCGCCAAAAGACACATCAAAAACATATCCTATTTTATTACAACGAACTCCATATAGTTGTCGTCCTTACGGAAAAGATACTTTCAAAACTAAAATAGCTCCTAACCCTATTTTAATGAAAGAGGGAAATATTGTGGTTTATCAAGATGTTCGTGGTCGTTGGATGAGCGAAGGCGTTTACGACAATATGCGTGCTTACATTCCTAATAAAAAAGCCAAACAAACCGATGAAACTAGCGATACTTTTGATACAATTGATTGGTTAGTTAAAAACACCGCTAACAACAATGGAAATGTTGGAACTTGGGGAACTTCATACCCTGGGCATTATGCTACTATTTCAGCAATTGATGCGCATCCTGCTTTAAAAGCGGCATCTCCACAAGCTTGTATTGGCGATTTCTTTTTTGATGATTTTCATCATAATGGTGCATTTTTACTAAGTTATTTTAATGCGATTCCATTATTCGGAACTTATAAAGATCAGCCTACAGATTCTTCTTGGTATTCTTTTCCGAAGATGAAAACAAAAGACCAATATCAGTTTTTTTTAGATAAAGGACCTTTAAAAAACTTAAATGAATATTTTCAATATGATAAATTAGATACTAAAATAGCTTCTGATAAAAACACCAATAAAGTTGATGATTTTTTCTGGAAAGAAATTGTTGAACATCCTAATTACGATAGCGTTTGGCAAAGCAAAGGAATTATTCAACATTTAAACAGAGTTCCTTCAACAGTAGCAACTATGATTGTTGGTGGTTGGTTTGATGCCGAAGATTTATACGGACCTTTAGAAACGTATAAAAACATTGAAAAGCATCAACCTAATAATTACAATACTTTAGTTTTTGGTCCTTGGGATCACGGTGGATGGTCTCGAAATAAAGTAGCTAGTACAGTTGGAAATTATTATTTTGGAGATTCAATTTCGCTTAATTTTCAAAAAAATATTGAAACTAAATTTTTCAATCATTTCTTAAAAGAAAACGGTTCAAAAAATAGCGGATTACCAGAAGCTTATGTTTTTGATACAGGAAAAAAAGAATGGAAATCATACGATGTTTGGCCTCCTAAAAGTATCAACAAACAATCTTTTTTCTTATCAGAAAATCAAGAATTAACTGCGGATAAAAAAGGAAATTCGAAAGTACAATTTGTAAGTGATTTGAAACATCCTGTTCCGTATTCTGAAGATATAAAAACTGTTTTCACACCAAGAAAATACATGACCGATGATCAGCGTTTTGCTGCTCGAAGACCTGATGTTTTGGTTTTTCAAACAGAAATTTTATCCGAAAATTTTACTTTAGCAGGAGATATTTTAACAAAATTAAAAGTAGCAACAACGGGTTCAGCTGCCGATTGGATTGTAAAAGTTATTGATGTGCATCCTTCTGATATCAAAAATGATAATAAAGATATGCAAACGCATTTAAAACTAAGTAATTATCATATGATGGTTCGTAGTGAAGTGATGCGTGGGCGTTTTAGAAATAGTTTTTCAAAACCTGAACCCTTTACTCCAAACAAAAAAACAGCCGTAAATATTAAATTACAAGATGTTTTTCACACCTTTAAAAAAGGACACAAATTACAAATTCAAGTGCAAAGTACGTGGTTTCCTTTAATAGATTTGAATCCGCAAACATATGTAGATAATATTTATAAAGCTGATAAAAAAGATTTCAAAAACCAAACTCACACTGTTTTTTCAGATTCTAGTATTGAATTTTCTGTGTTAGAATAATCTACTTTAAAACATACATTTTTATATAAACCTCGTAATGAAAGTTATGGGGTTTTGTTTTTTTGTTTAGTTAGTTTTTATGTAGGTAATTAATTAACTTAGCTTCTAAAAAATTATGACCAAAAATTTATATATTAAAGATGAAATTATTTTGTGTACATATATCGCTAGATATGGAAAAGAAGAAATCGATGAAATTGATATTCAAAAAATAACAAACCGCTCAGCAGCTTCTATAAAAATGAAAATACAAAATATTACTTCAATGTTAGATGAAGAAGGTTTTGATACAAGTCCTAATATTTCTAAATTAACAGGTAAACCAGAAGATTTAAAAGGAAGAAAAACTAATTGGGATATTGTAAGTAATTTAACTAAACTAACTAAAAATGATTTTTTAGTTAAATGTGAAAATATAATTTCAAATCAAGTAAAAACTATTTAATCCTTTATAATATAACTACAAAAATTTTAAAAAATCATTTCTATCAATTTCACGAGCACCTAAACTTTCTAGGTGCTCGTTATGAACTTGGCTATCTATTAATTTATATCCGCAGTTTTTAGCCAAGTGAATAAACGCAACTTTACTCATATTACTGGCTTTACTAAACATACTTTCGCCACAAAAAACACCATTTTTTAAATCGATACCATACAAGCCAGCGACTAAAATATCATCTTGCCAAACTTCTATCGATTTTGCAATTCCTTTATTGTGTAAATTGATATATGCATTTTCCATATCATCAGTAATCCAAGTTCCTAACTGGTCATTTCTGTGGATATGTCGGCAATTAAAAATCACTTCTCGAAAAGCTTTATTCTCTGTAATTACAAAATTTGCTTTACGTAAAACTTGTTTCATCGATTTTGAAACTCTTACCTCAGCAGGAAATAAAACCATACGTTCTGGCGGAGCATACCAAACAATTGGTTCGCCCTCATTAAACCATGGGAAAATTCCATTTTTATAAGCAAACTCCAAACGTTCTGCCGATAAATCGCCTCCAAATGCCAAAACTCCTTCTTCATTTGCAAATTCATACGGTGGAAATACTATTTCTTCAGGTAACCAAATCATCTAAAAAACACTTATAAATATTAATAAACAACACAAATATAGTGTAGTTATCAACAGTACGAATCAAAAAATAAAAACCTTAGCTTGATTTTTTATAATTCTTATCAAAATAAAAAGGTATCAATTCAAATTTCCATAATTTTGCAAAATGGTAAAAGAACTTCAACTACGCGTTAATTTAATAGAAGAAAAGAAAGCTGATATTTTAAAAAAGAAAGCTTCTAGAAAATTAGGAATCGATATTTCAGATATAACTACGGTAAAAGTATTGCGTAAATCTATTGATGCACGTAAAAAAGATATAATTTTCAACTATAAAGTAGCTGTTTATATAAATGAAAATTTACCCGAAAAACCAGATTATATTTTTGAATATAAAGATGTTTCTAACGCTAAAGAAATTCATATTATTGGTTTTGGTCCTGCAGGAATGTACGCCGCACTTCGTTGTATCGAATTAGGTTATAAACCGATTGTTTTAGAACGTGGAAAAAATGTACAAGATCGTCGTAGAGATTTACGTGCTATTAATCAAGAGCATTTTGTAAATGAAGATTCTAATTACTGTTTTGGTGAAGGTGGTGCAGGAACGTATTCTGATGGAAAATTATATACCCGAAGTTTAAAACGTGGTGATGTTCGTCGAATATTTGAAAACCTTGTATATCATGGTGCTGCTGAAGATATTTTAATTGATGCGCATCCGCATATTGGAACAAATAAACTACCAAAAATTATTCAGAATATTCGTGAGAATATTTTAAAATATGGTGGAGAAGTTCATTTTGATACTCGTGTTACCGATTTTGTTATCAAAAATAGTAAAATACAAGCTATTCGATTAAAAAATGGAAATGAAATGACCGTTAATTCTGTAATTTTAGCAACAGGTCATTCTGCAAGAGATATTTACGAATTACTAGATAAAAAAGATATTTTATTAAAAGCAAAATCATTTGCAATGGGTGTTCGTGTTGAGCATCCGCAGGAAATTATTGATCAAATTCAATACAGTTGTGATGGTCAAAGAGATGAATTGTTGCCTGCCGCAGCTTATAGTTTAGTACAACAAGTAAATAACAGAGGAGTATATTCATTTTGTATGTGTCCTGGTGGATTTATTGTACCAGCTGCAACTGCAAATGGTGAAGTTGTTGTAAATGGAATGTCTCCATCTCGAAGAAATAATAAATTTGCAAATTCAGGAATTGTTGTTGAATTAAATATTGATAAAGATTTTAGAAAATATGAAAATTTTGGTGCTTTAAAAGGATTAGAATTTCAAAAAGATTTAGAAAAATTAGCTTTTAATGCAGGAGGTAAAAGTCAAGTTGCACCAGCACAACGTTTAACTGATTTTGTTGAAGGTAATTTATCATCATCATTAAATGAAACTTCTTATCAACCTGGGTTAAAATCATCGCCATTGCACTCGTTACTTCCAAAAATAATTGGAGGTAGATTACGTAAAGGGTTTGATGCTTTTGGTAAAAAAATGCACGGATATTATACAGCGGAAGCAAATATTATAGGGGTTGAATCTCGTACTTCATCTCCAGTTAATATCCCTAGAAAAGAAAATTTAGAACATCCGCAGTTAGATGGTTTATATCCTTGTGGTGAAGGTGGTGGTTATGCTGGTGGAATTATTTCAGCAGCTATGGACGGTGAGCGTTGTGCTGAAGCAGCTATCGCAAACTTATAATTAACAATATTTCTATTGATTTATCTGTAATTACCTTGTATTTTTGTCGTCTAAAAAGGCTTAGATAATTAAGCAACTATAAAGTGAAGAAAAAAAGAATCATAAAAAACAAAAAACCACACGTAAAACGTTTACACGTTTATTATCAACGTACTGGTTTTTACATGTTTATTTGGGAAAGTTTAAAAGCAGCTTTTTTACCGATAGTAATTGCTGTTATAGCTGTATTTTTATTTAATAGATATGTTTATAATATTAATGACGGCTTACAAATAGTAACAGAAACGTTTTCTAGACTAGGAATTTTAACTACTTTTTTCGTTTCAGAAACAATATTAGGATTAATTCCACCTGAAATTTTTATTGCTTGGTCCAAGAAAACAGCAGACCCAATTTTAAATTTATCACTTTTAGCAACTTTATCATATTTAGGAGGATTAACGGCATATTTTATAGGAAGAGCTTCTTTAAAAATTAAATCGATAAAAAACTATCTAGAAGTTAAAATGGCTAAAAACCTTAAAAACACAAGCAAGTGGGGAGGTATTTTAATTTTAGTAGGAGCATTATTGCCCTTGCCTTTTGCTATTAGTTGTTTAACGGCTGGTATGATTAAGTATCCGTTTAAAAAAGTAGTACTTTTTGGGCTATTTCGTTTTTTACGCTTTGCTATTTATGCTTGGGCTATTTTCAGTATGGTTAATTAAATTAATA